>JAPHSB010000496.1 GCA_026193295.1 Lysobacterales bacterium | reverse complement strand
TTGATCACGCCGAGCTCCAGCTCCAGCCGGTCGAGGTAGTCCTGCACGGGGAATACGGGTGGACCGGGCAGGTTGTTCAGACGCTCGTGCAGGCCCTCCTCCGAAGCCTTGCGCAGGAACTCCTCCGCACTCTCGCCGGCCGGCGTTGGAAAGGCGGGCAGGTGGTACTTGCCGAACTCCATTTCCAGGTTGCAGCGCATCGCCAGGTGATAGCTGTTTTCCAGCGCCTCGGGCAAGTCGGCGAACAGGATTTCCATTTCCGCGGGGCTTTTCAGGTACTGCTCTTCCGCATAGCGTTGCTCGCGGCGCTTGTCCGACAGCAGCCGCCCGTCGTGGATGCAGACGCGCGCCTCATGGGCTCTGAAATCCGCGCGATCGAGGAAACGCACGTCGTTGCTGGCGACAACCGGCAGGCCCAGCTTGCCGGCGATGTGCAGGGCGGCCTGTTCGTAGAGCAGCTCCTGCTCGCGCCCGGTGCGCTGGATTTCGATATAAAACCGTTCCGGAAAGCACTTCGCCCAGTGTGCCGCCAGTTGCCTGGCGCGGTTCGGGTGCCCGGCCAGGATGGCCTGGCCGATATCCCCGTCGCGGGCGGCCGACAAAGCGATCAGGCCCTCCGCATGCGCCTTGACCCAGTCGCGGCGCACGTAGGGAAGGCCGTGGTGCTGGCCCTCCAGGTAGCCCTGGCTCAGCAGTTCGCACAGGTTCAGATAGCCGCGGCGGTCCTGGCACAGCAGCACGAGCCGCGAAATGTGGTCCGGATCCTCCGGCGAGCGCAGCAGCACATCCGCGCCGACGATCGGCTTGATGCCGGCCGCCTCGGCGGCCAGGTAGAACTTGACCAGTGCGAACAGGTTGTGCTGATCGGTAACCGCCACCGCCGGCATGCCCATTCGGCGGGCCTTTTCGACCAGCGGCTTGATGCGGACGGTGCCATCGACCAGCGAATATTCGGTGTGCAGGTGCAGGTGAACGAAGGGCGTTGGCATGGGGGAAGGGTAGGGCTAAAGAGGGGCACTGTAAACAGGCCGGGCCAGATTTTTGCCGGCGGACAGGAATGGAACATCCCTGCGCAGATCTTTGAACGGCACGCTCCGGTTCGCCGCTCGAAATGGTATCATCCGACCCCTCTCGCAGCGTTCGGAAACCGGTAATGACAATTCTCTTCGTAAGCGGCATCAACGACCTGTCGACCGTCGGCATCACCCTGGATGACAAGGGCCAGGTCGGCTACCTGATGGACGGCAATGCCTCGGTGCAGCACCGGATGTCGTTGGGGGACCGCGAGGCCACTGCGTTCCTGATTTTTGGCATGGGGGTCAAGCAGCACAGCGCTCATTTCAAGAAGCCGCCGGCCGTGATCTTCAACCAGATCGCGGACCCCGATACCCACCATGGAGCATTGCAGCGCTGCGTCGAATTGTGTGACCAGCTGGACACAAGGGTCATTAATCACCCGCGGAAAATACTCCAGACTTCGCGCGACCAGGTATCGCAGGCTCTGCAGGGCATCGATGGCATTATCGTACCGCGCACTCAACGTTTTCAGCCGCACTCGCCCAACGAAGTGTTTTCGCGCGCCGCCGCCGAGGGTTTCGAGCTGCCCTTTATTCTCCGGGTGGCGGGCCTCCATGGCGGAGTGAGCATGGTCAAGGTGGACAGCCGCGACGACCACGCTGCATTGCACGTCTTGCCCTTCGACGGGCGCGACTTCTATCTGACCGAGTTCATCGACTACAAGAGCCCGGACGGCCTATACCGGAAAACCCGCATCGCGCTGGTGGACGGCGTTCCGCTGATCCGCCATCACCTGATCGATTCCAGCTGGATGGTGCACGCATCCGCGCTCGCTCTGATGGACCAGCAGCCAGCATTGATGGACGAAGCCAACAGCGTGCTGGCGGACTTTGACGGAACGCTGCGACCGGCCATCGAAGACAGGTTGTCCGAAATCACACGGCGCCTCGGCCTCGACTACTATGGCATCGACTGCCATATCAATCAGCAGGGCGAGCTCCTGATCTTCGAAGCCAATGCCAACATGAACATCCTCTACAATTCCCGCAAGGAGTACGAGCAGTGCGTGGGAGTCATCAAGAACCACATACTGGCGATGATTGATGACCGTTGCCACCAGGTAACCCATTGATGGCGCGAGAACCGCACTTGGCGGCCATGCACAAAGGACACATCGAAGCCGCGGCCGAAATCATGGCACTGGGCAGGGATGAAACCGTAGGGGCCCGGGCGAGAGCGACTTTCAAGCTGCATTTCAAGATGAAAGATCTCGGCGTGGACGACGGCCGCAGCTATTTTGTCTGGATGGAGGATGGCAGGGTCGCTGGTGTGACCGGCCTGCATCACTATACCTGGGGGCCGGACGAAAACGTCTGGCTGGCTTATTTCGGGGTCCATCCGGACTTTGGGCGTCGTGGCATCGGCGCCGTCATGCTGAGTGAAATGCAGCGGCTGGCACAAGCCAGTTACCGGCGCTTTTTCATCGAGACGCACGGCGCCAACGAGCGTGCTCACCGGTTTTACCGGAGCCAGGGATTTCGCGAGGCGGGCGACATAGCGGACTACAACCCCGATGGCGCCCCCATGAAAGTCTTTGTCAAAGACCTGGAATGAAGGCGCAACGATTCATCCTGGAGTCTGTCTCCGCCAGGCCGACGATCAACTCCCAGGGCCGCCTGACGGATGAATACGGCCTGCGGTTCGAGGGCGGGGCGAGGGGGCGCGGTTCCGCGCCGCTGGGCGAGACCCGCAGTCGCTACGAGGTCGCGGCCGG
>JAPHSB010000169.1 GCA_026193295.1 Lysobacterales bacterium | reverse complement strand
TGTCAACAGCTTCATGCGCCTGAAAAAACCGATGGTGAAAACCTTCGGACGATTCATCAACGCCGAATGGGACGCGGCCATTGAGCTGACGGCAGACCGATTCCGCGACATCATTGAAAAATACGGACCGGACAGCGTGGGGGTATTGGTGTCGGCCAAAATGACCAATGAAGAAAACTATCTGGCCCAGAAGTTTGCCCGGGCGGTGATCGGGACCAACAACGTCGATCACTGTGCCCGTCTATGACATTCCTCCACGGTGGCCGGTCTGGCCGCCGCCTTCGGCAGTGGCGCCATGACAAATGCCATTGCCGAAATCGAGGATTCCGGTTGTATCTTTGTGATCGGTTCGAACACCACCGCCTGCCACCCGCTGATTTCCCGTCGTATCTTCAGAGCCAAGGAAAAAGGTGCCCGGCTCATCGTGGCCGATCCCCGAAACATTCAGCTGAGTCGCTTCGCCGACATTGCCGTTCAGCAGCGCCTGGGCAGTGATGTGGCCCTGCTAAACGGCATGATGCACCTCATCGTCAAAAACGGCTGGCAGGACGCAGACTACATCGCCCAGCGCACAGAAGATTACGAAGCCCTTGAAAAACGGCTGCAGTCCTACTCGCCCGAAAAAGTACAGGCGATCACGGGCGTGGATCCGGCAGACCTTGAACACATGGCCGAGCTCTACGCCACCCATCCGCCCGCCTCTCTGCTTTACGCCATGGGGATCACACAGCACACCACCGGGGTGGACAACGTCAAGTCCTGCTGTAACCTGGCCATGCTGTGCGGCAACGTGGGGGTTTACGCCGGGGGCATCAACCCGCTACGCGGCCAGAACAACGTTCAGGGCGCCTGCGACATGGGGGGATTGCCGGACGTGCTGACCGGATACCAGCGGGTCAGCGACCCCGAAGTGCTGGAGAAATTTTCGAAAGCCTGGGGCCGCAAACTCTCCTTTCAGCCGGGCATGACCATCACGGACATGATCCCAGCCATGCTCGATGGAAAGCTCAAGGGAATGCTGATTATCGGCGAAAATCCCAAGCTCAGCGACCCGGACTGGAATCACCTGAGTCATGCCCTGAAGAATCTGGAATTTCTAGCCGTTCAGGAGCTCTTCTTGTCGGAAACCGCCCAGGTGGCCGACGTGGTGCTGGCCGCCGCTTCCTCGGCCGAAAAGGAGGGCACCTTTACCAATACCGAGCGGCGCTGCATGCGTATTCGAAAAGCAGTGAAACCGGTGGGAAGCGCCCTGGCCGACTGGGAAATCATCTGCCGGCTGTCCACCGCCATGGGCTATGAGATGAGTTACCAAAATCCGGAAGAAATCTTCGATGAAATGACGGCCTTGACTCAAAGCTACGGCGGGATGAATTATCAGCGCCTCGGCATCGATGGCCTTCAATGGCCCTGCCCCGATACCGATCACCCTGACACCCCCTACCTGCACAAGCAGCAGTTTGCCCGGGGAAAGGGAAAATTTCACGCCATCGACTACCGGGATCCAGCGGAAATGCCCGATGAGAAATATCCTTTCTTTCTGACGACCGGCCGCATGTTCGCTCACTTTCACACCGGCACCATGACCCGCGTTTCCCCGCACCTGGATGTGGAGCAGACCACCGGCTATGTGAGCATCAACCCGGCGGACGCCGAATCCATAGATGCCCATAACGGGGATATGCTCGTGCTGTCCTCACGCCGGGGCCGGATGGAAGTACCCGCTCGGCTGAGCCGTTCGGTGGAACCCGGTACGTTGTTTCTTCCCATTCACTTCGGTGAAAACCCCACCAATGTGCTGACCAATGCCGAGGCCGTTGACCCGCTGGCCAAAATCCCGGAATTCAAGGTGGGGGCTGTCAATGTGGAGAAAATGGTCGTATAGTGCCCAAAAATAGACGCCATCTTGTGGCCCGGAATAAACAGCGAGGCAGGCATATTGCGTGGACCTGCCGCAATTTAAGAAATAACCTATTCACTGAAAAGGGGGAGGAATTGCCATGAAAATTAATCGTATTCTCGTAATGGAGGACGATAAGAC
>JAPHSB010000402.1 GCA_026193295.1 Lysobacterales bacterium | reverse complement strand
TCCTGGCCGAGAACGGCCATAACCGAGTCTCGTACCTTCCGCTGATTCTGTTCCGCTTACCACCCGGAAGCGGCTATGGGTGGAGCATGGGGGCTGACATCCGCCAACGACCCAATGCAAAATTTTTCAAATACCCAGTTTAGCCGTGTGATTTCGGCTGGAGGCGCTCTTTGATGCACGTTGCCGGGTCAAGGTGACCCGGCGCTCCGGTCACGCCGGCCAGATCTTCCGCCCTCCGCCCGGCGGGACGATCTTGTCAATGCCGTCCAGGGGAACCGTCATCGTTCCGGCTGCAATGTTCGAACTGGCCTGCGCCGGATCCTTGATGCCCGGAATCACAGCACTCACGGCTGGATGAGCCAACGTGAATTGCAGTGCCAACTGCGCCAGACTATGGCCTTGCGCCAGCGGGCGAAGTCGCTCCACCAGCGCCAGGTCGTTCAGGTAGATGCGATATTCGTCTTCGTTCTCATGCCAGCGGCTTCGAAAGTCACCTTCCGGAAACCGTGTTTCGGCTGCGAATTTACCGGCCAGGATTCCCATCGCCAGCGCCCCACGCACGATGACACCAATATTGTTCTCGATACAGTAGGGCAGGATATCTCTCTCTGCAGTGCGGTTCAGGATGCTGTAGTCCACCTGCAAGGTCGCGCAACCCCCGTCTGCGTTGAAAGCCCGCAGGTAATCAAAATCACTCGTGCTGACTCCGTACGCTCGGACTTTGCCGTCGCGTTGCAGGCGCTGGAAACCCTCCAGAAACACCTCCATGGTTGGGTCCTGGAAGTCGATGTGGCTTTGAATCACGTCCAGATAGTCGGTTTGCAGACGTTGCAGGTTGCTTTCCACACCGGCGACGAGCTTCCCCGCCGTCGTGTAGGCCGACGACTTGGTTTCATCGCTGAAGCCACGCCAGCCAATCTTTGTTGCCACCACGAACCTCTCCCGCCGCCCGCGCATGGCTTTTCCGAGTAATCGCTCGCTGTGCCCATCGCCGTAGACGTCCGCAGTATCGAAAAAGTTGATGCCATGTTCCAACGAATAATCGATCGCATCCAGAATGACCCCGTCGTCGGTAGGGCCCCAGAAGTCACCCCCGGCGGCCCACAATCCAAAACCGATCTCAGAGACCGCGATGCTGCTCTTTCCGAGCACTCGTCGATTCAGCATGTCAATCTCCCTGTTTCGCTAAAAGCACTTTTTTCCCGCCTCTGATGAGGCTAACCCGGCAGGCGACCGCAAGACAATGATTATTCCCAATACTCGTGCATGACCCAGTCGACCTCCATTACCCACTCACCCACCATGGGCCCGGCGGAGTATTTCGCATAGTTGAGTACCGCGAACATCGGCTCCGGGAATTGGGCGCCGCCGCCTGGAATGCGGTAAGTCTCGACGTCGTCCAGGCGGAAGATCAGATCATCACCGTGCCACTCAACTGAGTATTCATGGTATTCATCCAGGTCTGTATCGATCACCTTCATGAATGATGCCCAGTCGCCACCGTCGCAATGACCCTCGTTCTTTATAATTCGCGATGCGTAGTGGCCGGGCCCACCGCTACCATGATGTTCGAAAATGTCGATTTCTCCCGATCCGGTCATCGGCCAGCAGACAATCTCGTTCGATTCTTGAACCGGTGGCTCGTTATTGAGTGAACCCAGCAACCACCAGGCAGGAAACATGCCATCCTGGCCGTTGCCCCGGGTTCTCAATCGGGCCGTCCATTTCCCCTTGACGAATTCCTGCCGGTTTTTGGAGGCGATTCGGCCCGCCGCATAGCGGCTATCCGGATGTCTTCTGCCGCTTTTGTCCAGATAGTCGCAGGGCCGCTCTTCACCGATGTCCACGACTTTGAGTTTCAAGGTTCCCTCGCTGACTTCGCGGGTCCCATACTGGTTGTCCGGCACATAGCACTGGTCCTCGTCGTTGACCCAGAGCATTTGGTCCTGCCAGTTGTCTGCACTAAAGAATTCAAAATCATCACGGAAATCCACGTGCCAGCGGGGACTGCTCGCCATTGGGGCTTCCTCGTCGGCATAGACATTTGGCAGCAACAGCAGGGACGCTGCAAGAATAGAGGCCTTGAACTTCATCGCATTCTCCTGACATCGCGCTCAGCCGCGCCACTGTTTGCCGCAACTGAACATCGGATTTTACAGCAGCGACTGCGTCCGCCTGCAACGGCCGAAACACCAGCTGAACGATTTAACCAATGTGTTGCATCGACGGGTTGAAACCGCAACCCCAAAGCCGAATCCATCATCGCCGGAGTTCCAGTTGATTGCTGTCATGGGCTTAAAGGTCAACAGGTGACAGCGAAAGGACGTCGGGTAAGATGAAGCATGCACCGGTGTGTGCTGCGAGTCAGCCAGCCGGATCATAGGAGCTTGCTGGCATGTCACACTCAATGGCTAATACCCTGAAGTTGGATCAACTGGGTTGGCGCCCATTTTTCCAACAGCAGATTAGCCTGGAACAGTGGGAATATCCCGTGGTTCGGGTAATCGCCCAGTATCGCAACCGTCTCGAGTTGTTGGGCGAAGCAGGCAAATCTGCTCTTGACCTGCTTCCGGGAATGCCGCCGATCACCGTGGGAGATTGGTTGTTATTGACACCGGAAGGTCACTTCTGTCGCCTGCTGGAACGACTCAGTCTTTTCCGTCGCAAAGCTGCGGGCACCAAGGTGGCCGAACAACTCATTGCCGCCAATGTGGATACCCTATTCGTCGTCACGTCACTGAATGAAGACTTCAATCTAAACCGCATAGAGCGGTATCTGAGTCTTGCCAATGAAGCGGGTGCGGAGCCCGTAGTCATCCTTTCCAAAGCAGACCTGTGTGAAGATCCGGAGAGCTTACGCCGCGAGGTCCAGGCACTGGACTCACTCCTGGCCGTAGAAACCGTCAATTGCCTGGACGAGGACGTAATCCAAAAACTTTTGCCCTGGTGTGTAGCCGGAAGAACAGTAGCTTTGATGGGTTCATCGGGGGTGGGAAAGTCAACCCTGGTGAACACCCTTCTCGGTAAGACTGTTCAACTTACTGGCTCAATTCGTGAGGACGACAGCAAGGGGCGGCACATTACCACAGGACGATCCCTACACCTGATTCCAACCGGTGGATTGCTTATGGACATGCCGGGAATGCGCGAGTTGCAGTTGGCGGATTGCGACGAGGGCGTGATCACCACGTTTGCCGACATAACAACATTGTCAGCACAATGCCGCTTCGCTGATTGCCGCCATGGCAGTGAGCCCGGGTGTGCCGTGCAAAGCGCTATTTCCCGGGGTGAGTTGGATGCACGGCGCCTGTCCAGCTTCCGAAAACTGATGCGAGAGCAGGCGTTCAACAGCGCGACGCTGGCGGAAAAAAGAGCCCGCGACAGACAATTTGGCAAGATGATCAAAGATCATCTGTCAGAGCAGAAAAAGCGCAAGGGATGAGTATCAGTATATCGACTCTGTTTCACTGTTCGCATCGACGTGCTCTGCCGCGAATTGAGGGAAATCGAAAGTGTTCGCGACACGTTCTATTTCTGGCCGCTAGCCGAACTAACTGACTCTCGAGAATCTGTCGATTCGGATTCCAATTTGCAGCGGGAAGCGGAGCTTGGCCTGGATGAACGGATTACTTGTGCTTCCGACCCAAAAGCGAACTTGTCACCAAATACTTTTGTATCTCTGGAGCCCGTCACAAGCTGACATCATCGCAAAGGTGAATCACGCCTGCCTTTGAGTTGTGCACCGAAGGTCTCTTAAAAACGACTAATTTCTGCAATCTGGACGGCTTGTTTGCTACCACAGTACTATTGGTTCAAAGCTCGTCAACAGGAAATCAAATTGACACTGAATCAGCTGGGTAATCTTGGTGACTTATTAGGCGGCATCGCCGTAATTGTGACACTGCTTTTTCTGGCATTACAGATTCGCAAGCAGACCATCGAAGCTCGCCTGAATGCCACGCGCGAACTGGCTAGGGGTCTGATTGCTCAAATGAACAGCGTGGCTGAAGACGGGGAGTTGTGCTCGATTTATGTGCGAGGCATCAACGATTACGACGGACTTCCTGAAATCGATAGAGTACGCCTGAGCATGAACTTGCATTCGACTTTCAGGATTTATGAACAGGCATTTCTGCATGTCTCTCGTACCAATGTCGATGAATCCTACTTCACGAGTTCCGAGAAAACCAAATTTGAACTACTTGGTTTTCCCGGAGTACAACGCTGGTGGGAAAGATCGAACAATCTATTTGAGTCGGAGTTCGTTGCCCACATTGAGAAAGTAATTGGTCAGCAAAAACAAAAAATGCCATAGAGTCAGTCTAATTCTGACCACTCCTTGAATTCGACGATGTTATGCTGGACAGCGATTGGTCACCCGGAGCATTGCCATGATCGCAAGAATGCGTATGCCATACCTATTGGGAGTTATCGCAAGCAGCCTGTTCATCAATTTGGCCGCGGCGGATACGGTTGGACTCCCGGCACCAGACAAAAACAGCGCTGAGGCCTTCAAGTCACAAAAACACTTTTCACCTTACGCCGGACGCAATTTCCCCACGCAGGTGTTTTGGGGTGATACACACCTGCATACAGGAATGTCTTTTGACGCAGGCTCATTCGGAGCACGACTGCTGCCCCGGGACGCCTACCGCTTTGCGCGCGGTGAGGAAGTGACCTCATCGACCGGCTTGCAAGTACGGTTGAGCAAACCTCTGGACTTCCTGGTGGTTGCCGACCATTCGGACAACATGGGTTGGTTCCCAGAATTATTCGACGGCAATCCTGAAATGCTCGCCAACCCGAAAGTGAAGCGGTGGTACGACATGGTCAACGAAGGAGGCCAGACTGCTGTTGCCGCTGCCATCGAGATTATCGAAGCCTTTTCGCAAGGAACGTTTCCGATGGAGACAGCTTCATTACCCGGTACACGAACTTACAGTTCGGCCTGGGACACGGCTATCGATGCCGCCGAGGAATTCTACGAACCTGGACGATTTACGGCTTTTATCGGTTACGAATGGACCTCCAACGCGGCCGGCAACAACCTGCATCGAGTGGTCATCTATCGAGATGGTGGCAATAAGGCCAGCGTGATGGAACCCTACACAACCCTGGAACCCGTTGGCAGTCCAAATCCCCGTGACCTGTGGAATTGGATGGAGAGTTACGAGAACAGGACGGGAGGCGACTTGCTGGCTATCGCTCATAACGGAAATCTCTCGAACGGCATCATGTTTCCGATGCGGGATACCTTCACCAACCGCAAATTCGATCGCGACTACGCCAAGACGCGTATGAAATGGGAGCCCCTGTACGAAGTAACCCAGATCAAGGGTGACGGGGAAGCGCATCCGCTCCTGTCGCCGAACGATGAGTTCGCCGACTATGAAACCTGGGATCAGGGCAACCTTGATCTCAGTAGCGCGAAAAAGGATGAAATGCTGCCCTATGAATACGCCCGAAGCGCATTGCAGATCGGTCTGCAACTGCAACAGGAACTGGGGGTCAACCCATACAAATTCGGCATGATCGGCTCAACCGATTCCCACACCGGCCTGGCTACGGCGGAAGAGGAGAATTTCTTCGGCAAGCACTCCGGAACTGAGCCCAGCGCGGAACGCATCCATCATCCCATGGGCAAAACGGCGAACGGCACCTACGAGAGCTGGGATATGGTTGCATCGGGCCTGGCGGCCGTGTGGGCGCAAGAAAATACCCGCGAGGCCCTGTTTGACGCGATGATGCGGCGAGAGACCTATGCCACGACCGGTCCCCGTATGATGGTGCGATTCTTTGGCGGTTGGGATTTCACCGCGGCAGACGCGCTTACGCGCCTCCCCGCCAACACGGGCTATTCGAAGGGTGTCCCCATGGGGGCGGACCTGCCGCCACGCAGAGAAAATGAAGCGCCCAAGTTCCTCGTAGCAGCCCTGAAGGACCCCTTTTCGGGCAACCTGGACCGCATTCAAATTGTCAAAGGTTGGCTGGACAAGAGCGGGAACCGCCAGGAGAAGGTGTTTGACGTTGCCTGGTCTGGCGACCGCCAGCGAGGGGCTGACGGCAAATTGCCGGCAGTCGGCAATACCGTTGATTTTGAGACAGCCACCTGGACAAATACGATCGGGTCGGTGGAGTTAATCAAAGTCTGGGAAGATCCCGAATTTGATCCGGCCCTGCCGGCGGTTTATTACGCCCGGGTACTGGAAATTCCCACCCCTCGATGGACGGCCTACGAAGAAGTCCGCTTCGGCGTCAAGTTCGGCGAAGATGTGGAAATGTCCACCCAGGAGCGCGCCTATACCTCCCCCATCTGGTACACGCCCTGATTATTTCCAACCCATTCTTTTTACCAGGAAACCCGGCATTTAGCCGGGTTTCTCTCAAGCGGGTTTTCTCCGCTTCGGGCCGATCGCAGGCCGAGACCAGCAGGGCACCTGCCATGCGCTATGCTTATGAAAATGCTGTACACGCAGTTCCCGGATCAACCAAATGACCAGATTCCTGACGCTGGCTTACGGATTTGTCTGTTACCTGATTTTCTTCCTGACCTTTCTTTATCTGATCGGTTTTCTTTCCAACTTTGGCGTACCCAAGGGAATTGACAGCAGCCCAGCCGTCGACCTGGCCAATCCGTTCGTGGTGAATCTCTTCCTGCTCGTGCTATTTGGCCTGCAGCACAGCATCATGGCGCGGCCCTGGTTCAAGAAACGATGGACCCGCTTCATCCCGGCAGTGATTGAGCGCAGCACCTATGTGCTGGCGACGAGTACCATTCTGATTATTGTCTACGCGCTCTGGCAACCGATCCCGTCCACCGTCTGGCAGGCGGATTCGGCATGGCTCCAGGTCGCACTGTGGGCAGTTTTTGCGCTGGGGTTCTTGATCGCATTGATTTCCACGTTCATGACGGACCACTTCGACCTCTTTGGGCTCCGCCAGGTGTACTTGCGGTTTACTGGCCGGATCTATCAACATCCAAAGTTCAAGGTGATCTTCCTGTACCGCCTGATCCGGCACCCTCTCTACACGGGGATGTTCATCGGCCTGTGGGCGACTCCACACATGACCGTAGGTCATTTACTGTTTGCCGGTGGCTTGACGGTTTATGTACTGGTCGCGGTCGGCTGGGAAGAAGATGACCTGGTCGAAATCCTGGGCGACAGGTATCGCTCATACCAGCGGCACGTGCCGATGTTCTTTCCACGTCCGGGCAAGGTCCACGAGACGATTCGTTCGGGCGCAGAGGCACCGACGCGCATGCGTTGAGGTCACTGCACGGCGCACGGGCATTTTTCCGGGTGCCGCCATAGCCGCCTCGGACCCAAAACAGTTACCCGTCATCCCCTGTAGCGCATCTGCAGCAACTGATCTAATTGCCATCTATGATTTTGTACAACTCGCCGACAGGGCGCCCGTCCATGCATCGGTTGCAGACGTTGACCTGGTGATCACGCGCTTCGGTGGCCAGGTCAGCAACGACGACCTCAGCAAGGTCGGCCATCACTGGCCGTCAGCGGCGATGGGCGTGCCGCGCGACGCGCTGCCCAAATGGGATGGTACACAGTTCTTAGTAGGCCAATTACACAAGTTACCTCTGCTGGATGAGAAAGAAGTCGGAACCGATCTCGTTATCGGCCGCCACGCCGCTCCGCCTGGATATCCCGCTTCTGACGCGATCGGCGCCTCCTGCTCGAATCAGGCAGCGGGCTGCATTATTGTTACTATCTGCTTCGGAATCGCCAGAACGGAGGGCAACGCCATGACGCCCGACTACCTCGAGACGCTGCCTTGGTGCGTAAACCGGTGAGTGCTTGTCGAACGAATGGGTTTCAGCATGGGCGACCCTGGCTATCCGGCTCGATACGATAGAACAACTGCGAGGCGACACGTGACTATCGCCTCCGTGGACCGGTTTGCCGGCACGCGGCTGGCAAACACGCTTGAAAGCGCTGGGTTGGTGGAGGATGTCAGGATTGCGCCGTCCGGAAAATGAGAAGCTGACCGGGCGCATTCGGTTGATCGGCAGCATGGCGCTCGTCCTGCTTGCCTTCGCCGCTAATCCCCTGCTGTGCCGCATGGCATTGGTGGGGACCCATCTGGATCCGGCCAGCTTCACGCTCATTCGCCTCGCATCGGGAGCCATTACGCTTTGGCTGATCCTACAGTGGCAAGGCCGGGGCGCCGCGCCGACGGGCAGCAGGGCCGGTGCGATCAGCCTGTTCATCTATGCTGCGACCCTATCGTACGCATACGTAACGCTCGACGCCGGCATTGGCACGCTGCTGCTGTTCGGAGCCGTCCAGGTCAGCATGATCTCCGCGGGTCTTATGCAAGGCGAGCGTCTCCGGCTGCGTCAGGTCGTGGGGGTCGTGCTTGCGGTACTGGGACTGGTCATCCTGCTGGCCCCGGGGGCGACCGCCCCAAGCTGGCAGGGGGCGATCCTGATGATTATCTCCGGCCTGGCCTGGGGCGTGTACTCGCTGCTGGGTCGGCGAAGCCTCAGCCCGGTCGCATTGACGACGGGGAATTTTCTGGGGGCTGTCGCACTGGCCGCGGTGCTGTTGGCTCTTTCCGCTGCGTGGGCGTCCTGGGACCTGCGTGGAGCCGCCTACGCAGTTGCATCGGGCTCGATCGCTTCTGGAATCGGTTATGCAATCTGGTACAGCGTATTGCCGGCGCTGCGGGCCACCCAAGCGGCGGCCATTCAGCTCGGCGTGCCGGCACTGACCGCGGTGGGCGGCATCGTCTTCTTAGGTGAAAGCCTAACGCTGCGCCTGATATGGTCGTCGGCGGGCATCCTGGGCGGCATTGCCCTGGTGTTCATCGAACGCCGCCGGTAAGTTGAGCGAATGTCCCAGTGTCGGAAATCACATTTGGCTATGGAGCCATCGGACTCTGTGCTCAGGTTCAACCGTGTCCTGCAAGCATAGTTTGTCAGGTCCCTTGCCGGCCGAAGGCAGCCATGAGCGCCACTGAATAATTAGTCTTTCGAAGTTCCGTTATGGCGAGTAAAGCAGCACTCCCCTAGCTGTTATTCGCGCGGAATTCTGGCTCTCAGTTCGGCCAGAAGCCGCCCTGGTTCGAGGCATTCCTACAAAGCGTCCAGTGCCTCGTCCATCATTTTGACCAACTCATCGCGGCTGTAGCTGAATTCGTGGTCCTGATTGAGTTCCGCCACGCGCCGGATCGCGTCCTTCAGTGTGACCCTTGCCTGTTCCTGGTCGGGCGTCACCATATACCGCCGTTTGGGCGATTCAGCAAAAAGCGCGTGCTCCACGGCAGCGGCTACCGCGTCGGGCTCCGGCTGCCCCGCCCCAAAACTCGCAATGCCTTCTGCATTCAGCCGCTCCAGATCGTCGGCCTTCCTGGCTCCTGCGTAGACATGGTAGCCACTGGCCGCCAGTTTCTCCGTGATCTTCAGGCCGATGCCGGAACTTGCGCCCGTGACCAGGACGGCCCTATGTACCGTTGGTGACCCGGCAGAACCCGACTGGGGCACCGCGAGCACGCTAAGGGCCAGAATGACGATCCCGAGAACGCTTTTCATAGATAACTGCATTGTTTTTCTCTCAACGATATTGAAACTGCAGACGAAAAGACTTGCGATGTTGAACCTTGGCACGCCAGTTCCTTCTTCTGCGGATAGTAAGCGGGATTTGCCGCAACGCACTCAGCTCGCATAAAGGTGCAGCTCCGATCCCACTCTGTCCGCCATGTCCAGAGTCGTAGCCAGGTCCGGATGGCGCAGCATGATGAAACCGTCGGAGACCAGGGTCTTGCGCCAATCCCGGCGTTCCGCACCAACCGGCAGCAAAGTGTTCCAGACCACGTGCTGGCCGAACTCCCGTTGCAGCTTGTCGGCGCCTTCGACGGCCGAGATGCGGCCGACGCCGCGAGCGCGCTTGTAGATGTTGGCGACGTTGAACTTCGCTGTGATGCCGTCGCTGATCTGCCCCCGCGTGACGGCGTTGGCCCACTCGCGGAACACGTCGAAATCGCAGACGAATTTCATCTGGTCGACCTGGTGGGCGCCCGGCGGGCGGGCGCCGATCTCACCGAACACGACTTCGCCGTCGGCCTTGCGGTACCACTCCATGTGGGTGAAGCCGGTGTCGAAGCCGAGCGCTTCGATCACCTCGAAGCCCATTTTCACGCCGCCCTGCAGTTCGGGCCGGTCGAGATCGCACAAGGCAACGACCTGCGGACTGATCCACTCGTTGCTGCGCGCAACCAGTGGCCGCGGGCGGTACCAGGCGATGTTGTAGTAGGCGATGCGGCCACCAACGGTTATGGTGTCGAAGGTGTATTCCTCACCGTCGATAAACTCCTCGACGCTGACCATCGGCACGTGACGCAGGCGCGGCAACACGGCCCGCAGTTCGTCGGCGTCGCGCACCCGATAGGTGTCGGCCGAGCCAGCCCCGTCGATGGGCTTCAGGATGATCGGGTAACCGATCTTCTCCGCCGCCTCCCACACCGCAGCCACGGACTGCGCTGCGACGTGGCGCGGCGTGCGGATGCCGGCCGCGTCCAGCGCCTGCTTCATCAGTTCCTTGTCGCGGAAACGCTGCGCCTGGGCCACGTCGAGGCCAGGGATGCCGAAGGTTTCCCGCAAACGGGCCGCCAGCAGGATGCCGGGCTCCCAGAGGCATTCGATGCGGTCCAGCCGGTCGCCACGCAAGCGTTGGCGCAGCGCTTCGATCACCGCGTCCTCGTCCCACAGGGAACGCACCGGGATGTAATCGGCCAGGCAGCGGCGCACCAGCGGCGGCAAACCATCCGGCGGCGTGTCGCCGACACCGAACACGCGCGCGCCTGCTTCGGCCAGGCCACGCGTAAATTCCGGCATGTCGGCAGGGTAGCCCGGGGAGAGGAGCAAGACATTCATCATTTTTTGAACCGGTAGGGGGTTGGATACCGTTAGAATACTCCACTAAGGGATCGCCTCACATTACCGGGGCCGTAACTGTCACATGGCTCAAGAACCACTCAAAATCTGCCTGGCCACATCGGAAATGACGCCACTGGCCAAGACCGGCGGACTGGCCGATGTCGCCGCGGCGTTGTCGCTGTATTTCGACGCTCAAGGTCACGACATCCGCGCGCTGATGCCACTCCACTCGGCGATCGACACCTCTGGCCTGGACATCACGCCGGTCCATTTTCTGCAGGACCGCCACCTGTGGCTGGGCAACCACCACTATCGCTACTCCATCGACACCGCGACCCTGCCCGGCTCGGCCCTAAAAATCTACCTGCTGCGCTGTCCCGAGTTGTACGACCGGCCCGGCGTCTACACCGGCGGGCCAGACGAGCACCTGCGCTTCATCGCGCTGTCACGGGCCGCCATCGAGATGTGCCAGGCCATGGCGTTCGCACCGGACATCTTCCATTGCCACGACTGGCACACGGCACTGGTGCCGCTATACCTGAGGACGCTGTATGCCTGGGACCGCCTGTTCGCGCGGACGCGGTCGGTTCTCACGATCCACAACATCGCGTTCCAGGGCGTGTTCGGCACCGATATCCTGTACGACATGGGTCTGCAGGATCATCGCGGCAGCCTGTCCCAGGAAGACCTCGCCCAGGACCGCATCAACTTCATGAAGAGCGGCGTGCTGTTCGCAGACCTGCTGACCACGGTCAGTCCGACTTACGCCCGGGAAATCCTGAGCCCCGAGTATGGCATGGGCCTGCAGGAACTGCTGCGCCAGCGCCACGGCTCGCTGATTGGCATTCTCAATGGTGTGGACTTCACGGAATGGAATCCGCGCAGCGACCCGTTGATCCCGCACACCTACAACGCCCGCAGCACCGCCGGCAAGAAACAGAACAAGCAGGCCCTGCTGCAGGAACTTGGCCTGGCGGACAGTGCGGACCTGCCGCTGATCGGCATGGTCTCGCGCCTGACCTGGCAGAAAGGCCTCGACCTCGTGCAGCAGGTAGTACCACGCATGCTAGAGCAGCGCCGCTTCGCCCTGGTCGTGCTGGGCAGCGGCGAGACGCGCTATGAGCAATTTTTTCACTGGCTGCAGCAAAGCTTTCCCGACCGGGTCTGTTTCTGGCGCGGCTTCAACAACCGGCTGGCGCACTGGATCGAAGCCGGCAGCGACCTGTTCCTGATGCCGTCGCTGTTCGAGCCCTGCGGCCTGAACCAGATGTACAGCCTACGCTATGGCACACCCCCGATTGTCCGGCGGACCGGCGGCCTGGCCGACTCGGTGCAGCTGTTCGATCCGGCCACCGGCCAGGGTACCGGCATCGTCTTCGACCATTACGACGCCACCGGCCTGCGCTGGGCCATCGATTTCGGCCTACAGCTGTACCAGGACAAGCGCAGCTGGCGTAAGCTGATGCAGAACGGCATGGCCATGGACTATTCCTGGAAACGGCAGGGACAGGTGTATGTCGATGTGTTCCGTCAACTCACCGGACGCTGAATCGGCCGGCCGACCACCAGGAAACCTCGCATGAACATCATCTTCATCGAACCCTCGTTTCCCTATAATCAACGGGAATTCGTGCGCGGCCTGCACCAGGCCGGCGCCACCGTCATCGGCATCGGCGAGCGGCCACAGGAGCACCTGGCCGACGACATCAAGGGCTGGCTGAGCCACTACGTGCAGGTGAAGTCGGTGGTGCATGAGCCCTCTCTGCTGCGGGCCGTGCAGCAGGTTCAGGGCCGCGTTAATGTCGACCGCCTGGAAGCGACCGTGGAAGCCCATATCATGGCTGCCGCAAAGGCCCGCGAGGCAGCCGGCATACCCGGCACGTCCGTGCGCACGGCCTACCTGTGCCGTGACAAGCCCGCCATGAAAGAGGCGCTGCGCGAGGCCGGCATTCCTTGCGCCCGGTCCACGCGCGCGGGGGAGCCGCAGGAGGCGCGGGATTTCGCAAAGCAGGTCGGCTACCCGCTGATCATGAAACCGCCGGCCGGGGCCGGCGCCTCGGGCACCTGGAAGGTGCGTGACGGCAAGGAGCTCGAGCGGGTCATCTGGGAATGCGGACTGGCCGATGGCGCGGAAGTGGCGATCGAGGAGTTTATCGAGGGCCACGAGGGGTATCTCGACACCCTGACCATTGACGGCGAGGTGGTGCACGAGTTCATCACGCATTACTACCCGAACGTTCTGCAGGCCATGCGGGAGCGCTGGATCTCGCCGCAGATGGTCACCACCAACCGCATCGACGCGCCCGGCTACCGCGAAGTCCGTGAGATGGGCCGCGACGTCATACGTATCCTGGACATCGGCACGTCGGCTACCCACATGGAATGGTTTGCCGGACCCAAGGGACTCAAGTTTTCCGAGATCGGCTGCCGGCCGCCGGGCGTCGGCCAGTGGGACGTGTACAACGCGGCCAACGACTTCGACCTCTACCTCGAATGGGCCTCGGCCCTGACCCACGGCCGACCGCAGCGGGCGCCGTCACGACGCTACGCCGCCGGCATGATCGCCCTGCGGCCGTCCTGCGACGGGCACATCACGGGCTATTCAGGTCTGGACG
>JAPHSB010000410.1 GCA_026193295.1 Lysobacterales bacterium | reverse complement strand
ATCATGCCGTCCAGCAGTTCGACGTGGATGCGCTTCAGCGTGATACCGGCCTTGTCGAAATCGTCTCCCATGCGCGATGCGCCGACCAGCTTGCCGTCCAGGTCGTAGGTCCAGCCGTGGTAACGGCAGATCAGGCGCTTGGCGCAGCCCTTCTGTTCCAGGCAGATGCGCGATCCGCGGTGCCGGCACACGTTCAACATGGCCCGGATCTCGCCATCGAGCCCCCGCGCGATGATTATCGACTCCCCGGAAAGTTCGTACAGGAACCAGTCGCCGGGATTCGGGATTTCGCTTTGATGCCCCGCGTACAGCCAGGATTTCAGAAAGATGCGCTCGATGTCCCGCTCATAGATGTCGGGATCGCTGTAAAATTCACGGGCCAACGAGTGCCGCTCCCGCTGGCGCTCGATCAACTCGATAATTTCTTTTTCCTGCACGTTCGTATTCCTCTTGCTTTCTCTATTGAGTACTTTCGTCGGCGGACGCGCGGCGGGCCCAGATGGTTTCACCTGCCAGCAGTGTGATCAGGACCTTCGCTTCGTTGATCTCGGTTTCCGGGACCTCGAAAATGTTGCGGTCCAGGACGACGATGTCAGCTTGCTTGCCCACCTCGATTGATCCCGAGCGTTCCTCCTGGTGCATGACCCACGCGGCGTTGATGGTATAGGCGTCAATCATTGCGCCGAGGCTGACGCGTTCATTTTCATTCAGGGCCGGCCCGCCATCGTCAAAGGCATCCTGCCGCCGGATCGCGGTCTCGATGGCGTCCAGGGGATTGGCTGACGACACATTCCAGTCACTGCCGCCCACGATGCGCCCGCCGCCGCGAGCCACGCTGGCGATCGGGTACATGCCTTGCACACGCTCCTCGCCAAGCACCGGTAAATTCAGTTCCATGATCCAGTCATCGGGCCAAGCCCACAGCGCCTGGAAGTTGGCTGCCGTGTCCAGGGCACCGAAGCGCTCGATGTCGTCAATGTGAATCAGCTGCAGGTGTGAAATGTGATGACGGTTGTCGGAAGCGCCGTTTTGCAGGCGAGCCGCCTCTATCGCGTCAAGCCCGGCGCGCACGGCGCGGTCACCGATCGCGTGCATGTGCACCTGCAGACCCATGGCGTCGAAACGCGTCACGGCGGCATTGAGAGCCTCCGGTTCCAGAATCAGGTCGCCTCGCTTGCCGTGCATGCCGACGTATGGATCGACCAGCGCCGCCGTCTCGCCTTCCAGCACACCATCGAGGAACAGCTTGACGCTGCCATGATGGATTCGTTCTGATTCGTAGGCGTGCCGCCCGGCCAGCACCTGCTCGAATTCATCGCCACGGTGCTTGGCAAATCCACTTTCATAGGTTAACGAGGTCACAACCCGCGCCGTCAGACCGCCTGCCTGGTCGATGGCCTGGTACGATTGGTAGTCCTCCAACCCCACCCAGGCGTCGATGAAGGAGGTGACACCGAACGAGTTCAGGTGCGTTATACCGGCTCGCAGCGCCTCCACATTGTCATCCAGGGTTGGCTTGGGCATCGCGGCCCGCACCAGTTCCTGGGCCGTTTCACGCAACGTGCCGCTGGGCGAGCCATCCGGATCGCGCTCGATAACCCCCAGCGCAGGATCGGGTGTTTCCGCCGTGATGCCGGCCAGTTCCAGGGCCGTCGAATTGGCCCAGGCATTGTGTCCGTCCGAAGCCCACAGAATAATCGGGCGTGTCATGCTGATAGCATCCAGCAGTGACTTGTGCGGTCCATCCTGGCCGAACAGGCTCAGGTTGAAGGCGTGCCCCTCAAGCCACCCCTTGTCGGCATCGCCGGCGCAGGTGGTTACCGCTTCGATGATGGACTCGACCGATGAAAGCCCTTCCAGATCGCAGCCCAGCAACGCGTAACCGCCCATCGTCGGGTGCACGTGGGCGTCATGAAATCCCGGCAGAGCCATCCGGCCAGCGAGGTCGATTATTCGTGTTTCCGGCCCTATCAGCGGTTCGATTTCGACGTTGCTGCCCACGCTGACAAACGCACCATCGCGCACCGCCGCGGCTTCAGCCCAGCTTCGGTCGGCATCGACTGTGTAGATGCCGCCGTTGATCAACACCAGTTCAGCATAATTGGGAGCAGGTTGCACCGGGGGCTGCTCGTCCTGCCGCTCGCTGCAGGCAACACCCGCGAGCAGTACAGGCAGCAGCAGCCACCTGGCATGCGCAATGAACCCCGTGTTTTTGTCCGATCGCATGATGGTAATCCTCTTCAAAATCAGAACGCTGTGGTTGGCAGGCCCAAGGGCTACATGCCTGCCAGGCCACGCTTGGAAAGCGCCCGGGCAATAACCAGGCGCTGCACTTCGCTGGCGCCCTCCCAGATCCGGTCCACGCGGATTTCCCGGCTGAAGCGCTCGGCGCAGTTTTCACGCATATAGCCGCGGCCGCCGAAGATCTGCACGGCCCGGTCGGCGATCCGGTAAGCAGCCTCCGAGGCATACAGCTTGGCGATGGAACAGCGGGCGTGAAGGGACTTGAGATCTTCCCCCCGGTCGTGCGCTTCGGCCGCTTCGAAAGTGATCAGGCGCGCCGCCCACCAGTCGGTGACGCTGTCGGCCAGCATGGCCTGCACCATTTGCTTGTCGATCAGCTTCTCGCCGCTCACTTCGCGCCGCTTCGCCCAGGCGGTGGCTTCCACGATCAGTCGGGCGGCGGCGCCGCAATCGCGGGCCGCGATCATCAGGCGTTCGCGGCGGAACCAGCTGTGCGTGTAAGACATGCCGCCACCTTCCTCGCCGATCAGGTTCTCCGCAGGGACCAGTACGTCATTGAAACCCAGTTCCGGGTGGTGGTGGTCGAAGGTATGGCTGAACAGCGGCACGCGGAGCTCCTCGATGCCCGGCGTGCTCTTGTCCACCAGGAACATCGCGTCGTCGCCCGCGTGTGGGCCATTGGTCAGCTTGGCCTGCACGAACAGGAAATCCGCCAGGTTCGCGCTGGTGACGAACCACTTCTCGCCATTGATCCGGTAGCCATCCGCAGTTCGCTCGGCGGTCGTTTCGATGACGACGT
>JAPHSB010000230.1 GCA_026193295.1 Lysobacterales bacterium | reverse complement strand
GGCCATGGCGTTCTTCACTTCGTCGTTGGAGGTGATGTTGTCGCCCGACTGCCGGAATGGAACCAGGCTGATTTCGGCCAGCGACTCACCGAGAATGAATTCGGCCATCTCGATCAGCGAGGCGCCGGTCGTCCCATGTGTGATGACGACGATACCGACGCTCACGCCTGCAGTTCCCGATGGTGAATAAGCACCGTCCCGAAGTCCTGCCCCAGGCCCTGGGCCAGCCGATCGACCAGGTATACGGAGCGGTGCCGCCCGCCGGTGCAGCCAATGCCGACTGTGACATAGGTTCGCTGGCTGTGCCGGAACTCCGGCAGCCAGGTCTTGAGGAACTGCAGCACGTCGGTGATCATCCGCTCCACCGACTCATCCTGGTCCAGCCATTTGCGGACCGGCTCGTCCAGGCCACTGAAATTGCGCAGGCCATCGACCCAGTGGGGGTTTGGAAGAATGCGTGCGTCAAAAATGAAGTCGACGTCTTGCGGCACGCCTCGTTTGAATGCGAACGATTCCAGAACGATGGTCATCGAGTCGTTTTCGGCGTCGACGCACTTCCAGACCTGGCGCCGCAGCTGGTGGATATTGGTATCCGAAGTATCGATGACCCAGTCGGCTCGCTGCCGAAGGCCGGCCAGTAACGCTATCTCCCGTTCGATCGCCTGGGGCAGGGCCCGGTTTTCGCTGGTCAGCGGGTGCCTCCGCCGGGTTTCGCTGAAGCGCTTGATGATGGCCTTGCTGTCCGCATCCAGGAACAGCATCCGGCAGTCGATGCCGGAACCTGAAAGTCCTTCGAGCCAGGCCGGTATCTCGCGCAGGTCCTGCTCGGGCGAGCGCGCGTCGACCCCCAGCGCGACCCGCGCGTAGATCGCCGCGCCATGCTTGATCTGGGTCGCGAATTCGGGGAGCAGGGCCGCCGGCAGGTTGTCGACACAGTAATAGCCAAGGTCTTCGATGGCGTGCAGGGCCGTCGATTTTCCACCACCGGAGAGGCCGGTGATCAGCACGAGGTGCCTGTCTGCGTCCGGGCCGTTCAATCCTCACGGCCCTCGGATTGGCGGCGCAGCAGCCGCGCGTGGCGTTCGATAAAGGCGGAGGCCGCGTCGAAGCCTTTCATTTTCAGCATGAAGTCGCGCGCCGCCGCCTCGGCGATTACCGCCAGGTTGCGACCGGCAACGACGGGCAGGGTGATTCGCGGAATCTCCAGGTCCAGCACGGTTTGCGTGCTGGTGTCGCCGCGCAGGCGATCGGTCGGTCCCGGCAGGCCTGCGTGTCCCGGAACATCCAGGTGAATGATCAGCCGCAGAAACTTGTTCAGCTTGACCGCGGAATCACCGAACATGCTGCGCACGTTGAGTACGCCAAGGCCACGTACCTCGAGGCAGTCCTGCAGCGCCTCCGGGCAGGTTCCGTCGATAATGTCCGGCGAGATCTGGGTGAATTCGGGAGCGTCGTCGGCGATCAGCCGGTGCCCGCGATTGAGCAATTCCAGCGCCAGTTCACTTTTGCCGCTGCCGGCTCCACCGGTTATCAGAACGCCAATCGTGAAGACCTCCATGAACACGCCGTGCAAGGTAGTGCGGCGCGCCAGGCTGCGCGATACATGGTAGTGGAGGTAGTTGACGAGTTCGTGGGCGCGCGACTCGGAACGCATCAACGCGCTTTCATGTTGCGCGGCTTCGGCCAGTATCGATTGGGGCACGTCCAGCCCATCCGCCACGATGATCGCCAGTGGACGGTTGGCAAACATCCGTTTGATCGTGATGTGCAGTTCCCGTTCGTCCAGGCCGTCGAGGTAGTCGAGCTCCTCCAGTCCCAGCACCTGAATCTTGTTGGGATGGATCAGGTTCAGGAAGCCCACGGCCGCGGGCCTGACCGTCAGGTCGTCACGGGAAATCGAATAGGCCTCCTCCTCTTCCGGTCCGCGCAACCACTGCAGTTGCAGGCGTTCCTTCAGGTCATCGAAGAGATTCCGTGCTGTAATCGAACCGGCCACGTCCATCAGTATTGCAGGAAGACCGCGATCGGGCTAGTACCGGCGCGGGCCGGACCTGCATATCCCGAGCCCGGACTTCAATGGCTGGGTCCGGACAGCAGTTCCAGCAAGCGCCCTGGCGTCTCGGCTTCCCGGAGCCCACGCAATACCTCGGGGTCGCTGAACAACTCGGCGACCTGGGCCAGCAGTTTGAGGTGATCCTCGCCACAGTCTTCGGGAACGGCGAGGCAAAACAGCAGGTCAACCGGTTCCCCGTCCGCGGCATCGAACGCGACGGGCTTCTTGAGCCGGATGAACGACGCCTGCACATGCTGGCTGCCCTTGACCCGGCCATGCGGAATGGCCACGCCCTTGCCCAGGCCGGTACTGCCGAGTCTCTCCCGCGCGCACAGGCTTTCGAATATTTCGCGCTTACTGAATTCTTCAGTGTTGCGCGCCAATTCTTCGCTGATCAATTCCAGCAACCGCTTCTTGCTGCTGCTTTGAACGTCGCAACGAATCCGCTCCGGGCTCAGGAGATCGCTAATCAACATCTTTTGGCAAGATCCTAGATAGGGGTTAGTACGCTATGCATCCCGGTATCAACCCAGCGATGCGGCCCGCTTGGCGCCATTGGCGTGGTTCCCGCGAACGCGATCCTTGTGGCGCCTGACCTGCTTGTCCAGCTTGTCGATCAGGCCGTCGATAGCGGCGTACATGTCGCCGTCGGATTCTTGTGCGAACAGGGATTTGCCGGCGGTGTTGACCTTGGCTTCGGCCTGCTTGTGGTGATTTTCAACCTTGAGAATGACATCGATGGAAATCACGTGGTCGAAGTGCCTGGAAATGCGCTGCAGTTTCTCGGTTACGTACGCCCTGAGCGCGGGTGTTACTTCGATGTGATGTCCGGTGATATTGATTTGCATGTCAGTCTCCATTTTGTGGGGCCTGTGTTAATACCAGTCCAACGGCCGCAAGCACGCCGGGCGTGCGGCCCTGTCAGATGTATCGCTGGGGGTGGCGCTGGTGTTCCGTCCCCTTGGCCTTGATGATCCTTGTTTTGAGAACGAGAAGGATTAAACAATCCATACCTTAATCTTATACCTGAAAACCGCGATTGCCTAGGCCCGGTTCCCGGCGGGCGGAGCCGGGAACCGGCAGATCCCCGAGGACACTGCCCCCGGGCATGACCATGCTCAATTGCTCCCGCCGCGACGGCGATAGAGGCGCCTGCGCTCGTTCGAGGGCCCGATACCGAGCGACTCGCGGTACTTGGCGACAGTTCTGCG
>JAPHSB010000487.1 GCA_026193295.1 Lysobacterales bacterium | reverse complement strand
GAACGAGGAATCCGAAAATTCCGGGACGGTACCCGCCGCCGGGGAGAGTGCCGACGCGCACTCGACCCGTGGGCAGCTGCCGGTGCCCACGCCGGACAGCGAACTGACGCTGCAGCCCGACCGGCTGGCCGGATCGCCGCAGTGCCTCAACTGCGGCACGCTGCTGCAAGGGCCGTTCTGTCATTACTGCGGCCAACCGGACAAGAATCTCCTGCGCTTTTTCCCGGTTTTATTGCGCGAGTTGATGGAGGACTTTCTCGACTTCGACTCCCGCTTCATGCGCACCATGAAACCGCTCCTGTTCAAGCCTGGAAAGCTCACCCGCGACTACCTCGACGGACGGCGCTTCCGCTACACGCCGCCGCTGCGCTTGTACATCTTTTCCAGCATCGCCTGTTTTTTCCTGGCCGCACTGATCGCCACAGACTCCATCGTGATCGATGCCCATAACGGAGAGGGTGAAAACGCCGTAAGCAGCATCCACATCGGAACAACGGACGATCCTGAGGTCAACGCAGCACTGGATCGACTCGATCCGGAAGCCAGGCAGGACGTAGACGAGGCGCTCGCCAAGGCGGAGGCGAGCGGCGATGAGGAGGGCGACGAAGAGAGCCCCATCGAGATTGACGGCAAGCCCTGGGACCGGGAGACCAATCCCTTCATCATTGAATGGATGCCCAATTGGGTCAACGACTGGGTCAACGACGAAATCGAACGGTCACCGCAAAAGGGCAAGGAGATCGCCAAGAACCCGGACTTGATCAAGGACAAGGTATTCGACGTGCTACCGGCGACGATGTTCCTGCTGCTGCCGATCGTCGCGCTGTTGTTCAAGTTCTGGTACCTGTTCGCGAAAAAGTACTACATCGAGCACCTGATCTTCGCGCTGCACAACCACTCTTTCCTGTTCGTGATGTTGTTCATCGCCATGCTGCTCAGCGCACTGGCGGGCTGGCTGGAGCCGGCGGACGAGGGGCGCATCCACACGGCCGTGTCCTGGGCCAACATCGCTATCGCGGTGTGGGTCCCCCTCTATTTCCTTGTTTCGCTGAAACGGGTCTACCAGCAGGGTTGGGGCATGACCCTCACCAAGTATTGCCTGATCGGCATTTCATATGTGGTACTGCTGTCGCTGGCCACCGCCTTTGTGGCGCTGTTGAGCTTTGTGCTGTTGTGAGGGCGTTTGGGCGGCAGCCTGGCCTTTTTTTGGCACCAGGACAGCACGCCTGAGGAACCTGGTCTTTGTGCATGAAACCAATGTGGGCATCGTCGTGGTCGACAGATCCACCTGTGCTACAGTAACTTCGCGAGACTTGAACCCCTGTCGGTAAAAAGCCGCGTCACGGACTGCCATGCGCTCCAAGCAGGAATAATAAGAGAGCCAATTTGAATTCAGAAAGCAAAAACACCCACGCCAGCCTGGCGGAAGGCAGACTCAGTTTCGGGGAAAAACTGGGTTACGGTCTTGGAGACACCGCCTCCAATCTCTTCTTCCAGGTTTTCAATATTTTTCTCCTGTATTACTACACCGATATTTTTGGAATCGACCCTGCGCTCATCGGGGTGATGTTCATCGTCACCAAGGTGGTGGATGCCATCAGTGATCCCTTGATGGGCATTATCGCTGACCGAACCAATTCACGCTGGGGTAAATTTCGGCCCTACCTTCTCTGGGGCGCTATCCCCTATGGAATCCTGGGCTATGCCATGTTCGCCGGACCCGAATACTCCGATGCGGGCAAGCTGATCTACGCCTATGTCACCTACACGGCGATGATGCTGGCTTACACGGTCATCAACGTCCCCTACTCGGCACTGATGGGCGTCATGACGCCCAGTTCCATTGAGCGCACCAGTATCGCGAGTTTCCGCTTTGTCTGCGCATTCAGCGCGGCCTGGCTGGTTGGAACCTTCGTCACCCCCCTTAAGAACATTCTGGGCGGAGGCAACGAAGCGGAAGGTTTTCGGCTTACGATGATGATTTTTGCAGTGTTTTCCGTGGCGCTGTTCTGGACTACATTTGCCACCACCCGGGAGCGGGTCAAGCCCATGCAGGAGAAGTCCAATCTGAAACTGGACTTCAAGGCCATGCTCGACAACCGCCCCTGGATCACTCTCTTTCTGGCCGCCATCTTCACGCTGATGAATGTCGCCGTCCGCAACGGCGCCATCATGTTTTACTTCAAATACTACGTAGGTGATGACGGGACACCGATATTTCTGATCTTCGACAAGACCGCGGTATTCATGTCTACGGGCCTGTTTGCCATGGTGGCGGGCATCGCCTGCACCAAGGCGCTGGCCAAGCGCTTCGACAAGCGGCGAATCATGATCGCGCTGACATTGCTCAACGCCTTGACCATGGCCATATTCTTTATTATTCCGCCCGAGCAGTACGCCTTGATGGTCATAGTCAACATCATAGGCACCCTGATCATTGGACCTACACCGGCGCTGGTATGGGCCATGTATGCGGACACGGCGGACTATGGCGAGTGGAAGTCCGGGCGGCGCACCACCGGACTCGTATTTTCAGCGCTGCAGTTCGCTCAGAAGTTGGGGCTCGCGGTCGGAGCGGGGCTTTCGGGATTTATTCTCTCTCTGTTCGGCTTTATCGCCAATGAAGCGCAGAGCGATTTGTCGATGACGGGCATCCGGCTCATGTTCAGCATCTTCCCGGCGATTCTGGCGACATCCGGCGCCATCGCGGTCTATTTCTATCCCCTGACAGACAAACAGGTTGCGAAAATTGAAATAGAACTGACAGAGCGACATCATTCTGACCAGAACGGTAAGCCCATAGCGGCCGGTTAGGCCGCAAACCCCTGTTTATCTCAGCACGACGCCCGGAATGTCGACCACAATTTTCTGAATACGCCTGTCGCGCTGGAACAGGGAATGGCTCCAGGCTGGCCCGAGCTCATTGCCCTCCAAAGTTTCATGGCCACCGTCAGCCGCAAACACCGTAATACGGGATTGTTCCGCCCGTCGGTAAATGACCGGCACGGCGCAAAGGCTGAAAGCCAGTGACCCTGCTTCGAGCGCTTCGTCTTTCGAAGCGCTGCCGGCGGCATGGCTCCACGTTGCGGCTTCGGTAGTGAGCTCATCGCGCTTGAGCATGGTCGGCGCAAACGAAACCCGCCCCTGCTCGACGCCGACCCCCAGCTCCATGAACCGCGTAATGACGTCCTCCTTTACCTGCCCTGTCATGCCTGGCTGCTGGACGCCCGCGAACCCCGGCGTATGCGAGTAGGGGTCCGTGGGAAAGGCACCATACTCGGCAGGCGTTTTGTGCATGCCCAGGCCCTCTTTAATGTCATCAAACCGCTCCAGCAGCTTATCCATTGTCGCTTTGTCCGTATTGTTGCGGGCAGCTTCGACAATGACCTCGGCGGTGGCCAGCAATAGCTTCGAGACCATGTGCCAATAGATGGAGCCAAGACCCTCGTACTTGTACATCGAACCGGAGCGGCCGGTGAATTGCCGATGTCTGAATACCTTCTCGTAGAGTTCGCACAAGGCAGCTGCCTCGCGCTCGCCGATGCCCGGGTGGCTGTTCAGAGCCAAGGCCAGTTCCCTGACATTCCGGAAATCCTCTTTGAAGTGAACCCGGCCATTCACATCCTGTTCAACGAAGTCACTGCGGCCGGACTCCAGTTCTTTGTGAATCCAGGAGTGTGCCTCCAGAGCAACAGGGGGAATGACATTTTTTTCCAGGAAGCTTACCGCTTCCTTATCGGGATAGAGCATATAACTGTTCTGATCGGAACGATAAATCTGGCTTGCCCGAAGGCTTTCCAGCAAGGCCGCGCTTTCCCGGGGCTCCAGGTAGCCAGAGCTGAGCACGGCAACTTGTCCTTCGAGCATTTCGAAAAGCTGCTCTACTTCGTACCCTGCGTCAGCGAAATGCACCAGGTTGTAGGAATGGAACAAGCCATCGGGCCGCCTGTTGGCTGCTATGCTGTGATTGAAATACTCGAGCGCCAGCTCGACGAAAGCCAGGATTTCGGATTTGTCGAGAGCCGATTTTTCGCCGGAGAATCCTGCATAGACGGTCTCGCGATAGTCCTCGCCGGAGGCGCCCAGCCCGTCTACGACCCTTTTGCGCTGCCCAGGTTGTACTTCCTGTGAGAGCATCGCCCTGTTTTTCTGCAGCACCTGGTCAAGCGCCCGGAAAAACTTCAAGACTTCCACGGACACCGCGTAGGTCCGGGCGGAATCTTCGGCCAGGAGGTCGGCCAACAGGATCAGGTAGCGGCGCAGGTAGCAGAGCGTGACCATTGACAGCCCGTAACCGACCAGCGCGTTATTTGCATCGTTCCATTCCGGACGCTGGGTGTTCATCCAGATGCCGCCGTTCGGGACGAAGTTTCCGATCTTTGACAACATGGGAAGCAGCAGCTTTTCAAGCAGGTTGACCTTGTAGATCGAACCATCGGCTAGCGCATGGAGCTTACCGTCGCTGCCAAGCGCCTCGACACGGCGAGCAATGGCCTCGGCCTCTGCATCGTCGTACACCACTGTGTTCCTTGGGTCACTCAGCAGCGCTTCGTAGCCCTTGATCCGGTAAGGCACGTTCGCGTAGACAAAGAGTTCCCTGCCGAGGAGGCCGGCTATCTTTCCGGGATGATACTTGCGCGAGAGTTCCAAGAGCCTTCCCAGGTAGTTGACCTGGTGATCTCCCCAATACCCGATATTCGACCAGCTGTTCTCTGGCTCCAGGACCTCCCAGTCAATTCCGTTCCTGGTAATACGGTATGGATTGTAGCCGTCGGCTGTCGACGCGTTGACAAACTTGGCGACGAAGCTTTCGATGTACTCCGGATAAGACAGGGACAAGGCCTCCCAATTCTGGAAAATGTCGCGCCAGTTACCCTGATAATGAAGCCTGTCTGATCCATCGGGGTTCTTGATATCAATGGAGAACTCATTCCAGGGCCGGCTCGGGTCACCGTGGCGGCGACTGAACGTCAATGGCAGGTATTCCAGCGCCAGCCGTTCCAGGTCGGGGTCGCCGCTGTTGCCGGCAATGCTCGATACCGAAGCCAGCGTCAGGGGTGCGTTCGCCGCGTCGAGCAGCTCTGCAAACCTGTCACGCAACGGCCTGTTCCAGGTCCCGACAAAATCCAGGAAATCTTTGTATGGGAAATTGTAGCCATCGTAGAATGTGCCACCACGCATGATGTTGAACAGCGTATTGGAGAAGTGTCGCGCGGTAACCAGGCCGTCAGAGGAAAACTGACGGCCGTCTGCAGCGCCGACCAGCTGCAACAGACGCTGCGTGCCGGCCTCGATGTCCGCCTCGAGTGCCGCGGGGGAAACACCCTGCCTGACTTCTTGCAGCAGGGCTGTGAGCCGCGAAGGTCCCTGGTTAACATCGGCTACGATGTACCAGGTCTTCTGGCCTCCCGGGGCCAACGAAAACGATGATTGAACAAGAAATGCCCCTCGCTTACCTCTGACAAAGCGTTCGGATTCCACCGGGGTGCCGCTGCAGAATGCCGCAAGCTGATCCAGCGACAGCAAGACATCCGGCTCGTCCAGGCCCGTGCTCCACACAACCGTGGCCTTCAGCGCCTCGCAGGGCTCGGCGCGATCGGTGAGGATGGAGCTCAGCGTGAAAATGCCCGCCGGCAACCCGGCCACATGCTCTGCCTGTTTGTAGGCATCCAGGAGCGTGCTCAATTCAGTTTGGGTTCGACGGGTGACACCGAATGGGAGCACATTGCATATTCCGTCGAGCACCCTGATCCCACATTCCGAATAGTCCCCGTTGCTGATGCTGGAAGTCTTCACGAAGCCGAACCGCTCGCTGGTCGACCAGCTGTATGAAAACGTAAGCCCAAGATCCTGGTTGATCTCCTCGAATACGAGCCTGTTTCCAGGCAGGTTTTTATAGACATTTCGTTCTATTTCGTACATTTGCAACCCGCGGGAGAAAGGCATCCACAAACGATGTTTACCGCCTTTTTCAACCTGCAGAATCGTCCTGGGGCCGGTGGTCGGACTGGCATCGTGGATTTTGTCATCCGTCTCGTACGGAAATAGTGCGCAATCGGGATTTCTGCGGCCACAGGTCAGGCCGCCGGCGCTGGAAAGGAACATCCAATGCTCCGAACCGCTGACCAGCGCCATGAAAAAAGGAGGCATCTCGTGATAATTTTCGATCCTGTAGAACGCTTCACCGTCCCGTTGGATCACTTTGCCGGTGCCGCCGCCTGCGCCGGCTTTGACCAGGTTATTGCCCCAGTAGATTTCTGTCATGAGTTACACCACATTTCCGTCATCACCGGGCAATGCCGGCTTACTTAACCAAAAATGGAAGATTGGCATGACCAGCATGGCCCCTGCCGTCATAGACATACACAAACAGGCGATACGCACCCGCTTCAGCGGGCGCCGCAAGGGCAACGGTGCCGTCTTTCGCAGCGCCGACCATGGCAGCGACGACATCCGGTATCTGCTCCTCGTCTCCACCCACTTGCACTGCCTCGCTCTCGCGCATGATTTCCCAACGGTATTCCAGCCGGTCACCGTCCGGATCCGCGGCGACGACTCTCGCCTCGTACGGGGCTCCGGCCTCGAGGATCACATCCTCGCGAGAGGATTTCGCGTCGAGAAGCATTGACCCGATCCGGGGCGCCCGGTTGGCGGGCCAGGAGCCGTTCCAGATGTAGTGCATGACGTCGACCGCTTCCGTTTCCGAACCGTCCGCAAGGAACAAGCCATACCAGGTGGGTGTGCGCTCCTGCTTCTGCCCCCACAGGAAGACGTAGGAACCGATGATCCGGTCGCGATGGGGCGCCATCACAGTCTCGTAGTGCTTGAGATATAGGGCTGCCTTCTCGCTGCTGTTGAGCTCGATCGGCGCCCCCCAGGCCGTCTTGGCCACCTCCCAATGGCCGGCCGGACCCCACTCGGTGATGAAGTAGGGCCGCTCGATTCCGGCTTCTTCGATGTAGCGCGGCACGTTGACGACATCCGCATACTTCTGCAGGCTGATGATGTCGAGGTCCGGGGCGCGATCTTCGAGAATTCCGGCCAGCTTGGCCGGGTTGGATGCCAGTGCCGTCGTGGTGGGATGATTCCCGTCAAGCTGGTGAATCATCTTCGAGATATCGTTGATCGCATCGAACACTTTGGGGTTGGTGTGGTTGAGGTCGGGTTCATTGCCGATGATCCACGCCAGCAGGGCCGGATGATCCCTGTATTTGAGGACTTCGCTCCGGGCAAACTCGAACTGCCGCGCGACCGCCTCTTCATCGTCGTAGTCAAATCCCTGGCGTTCCCGGCCGATCGGAATGCACATGGAGACCGTCAGGCCGTGTTGCTGCGCCCGGTCCAGAATCCGGAGTCCGTCTTCGGCATCGCGGTCCCGCCAGTTACGGAACGAATTGCCGCCGTGCGCGGCGAAGGCTTCGATATCCCCTGCTCCAATACCTGCACCCCTGATTTCATAAGGCTGGCCGCCGCGTAACAAGCGGTATCGGCCGTCCTCGAAGACGATTTGCACCGGGATGGCGCCGCTCTTTCGCGACTGGCTTGCGGGCGCCGGGGATTGCGCTGCCGAACCGGGCGCAGGCTGCGCATGCTGCTCGCAGGAAGTACACAGCGTCAGCGCCACGACGAGTATGGCGTTCACGCGAGTCAATCGTCTCGTCAGCGGTCGCATTGCCTAGTGCCTGACCAATTCGATTTCGAGTTCTTCCAGGCTCTTGCCTTTCGTTTCCGGCAGCATCCGCATGATCAGGAGCAGGCCGATAACTGCAAAAACCCCGTAGATCAAAAAGGTCATCGAGTTGCCGAAATTCTCCAGTTCCCACGGGAAAACCAGTTGCACCGTGAAGCTGACTGCCGAGTTGATGAGACCGACGAAGGAGATGGCGAGGCCGCGCAAACGGTTGGGAAACAGCTCTGAAAAAAGCACCCACATCACCGGGCCCAGCGAAATCGCAAAACTCGCCACGAAACCCAGGATACCGATCAGGACAAGCGTCGGGTTCATGTCGATTGCGGCGCTGACCAGGGTGGACTGGTGCTTCTTGTACGTGCCGCTGCCAATTGCCGCTGAGACGGCCTCGCGGAAAGCGATGTCGCTGTCGAAGGCCTGGCCGGCCAGAGGCTGCAGCGCCTCCTGGTTTACAGCGGCCGGCAACGAAGCGATGTCCTCGCTTTCCAGCGTGTAGGTGGCCGAACCGAATCCATAGGCCAGCAGCAGCATACAGGCGGCAATACCGGCCAGCCCGAGGCCCAGCAGCGGTCGACGCCCGAGCCTGTCGATCAGCAGGATTGCCAAAAGCGTGAATACCAGGTTGACCAGCCCGACCAGCACCGCCTGCATGAACGAGGCGTCGGTGCCAACACCCGATTGCTCGAAGATCATCGGCGCGTAAAAGAACACCGAGTTGATGCCGGTGATCTGCTGCAGGATCGCCACCGCGACGCCAATGGTCAGCACCAGCTTCATGGCCGGCCGGAAAAGTTCCTTTATGGAAGCCCGCTCCGTGTCAGCCTGGGCGTCCAGGGATGCACGCACCTCGGTCAGTTCGGCCTCGGCCTCGCTGCGGCCGCTGACTTGCACCATGATCTGCAACGCTTCGTCGTCCTTGCGATGCATGACCAGCCAGCGCGGGCTTTCCGGCACCCTGTACAGCGCGAAAAAATAGAAGATCGCGGGTAGGGCTTCGACGCCGAGCATCCAGCGCCATGCCCAGCGGTCCATGCCCAGCGTTTGCGTCCAGCCCAGGTCCGACTGACCCAGGCTGAGAATCAGGAAGTTGCTGAAATACGCGGCCGATATGCCGATCACGATATTGAGCTGGTTGAACGAGACCATGCGGCCACGCAGATCCGGCGGGGCGATCTCGGCAATGTACATCGGCGCTATGATCAGCGCCGCGCCGACGCCAAAACCACCCAGCATGCGGGCCACGACCAGCGTGATGAAATCCGGCGCCATCGCCGAGGCAATCGCCGAGACCGCGAACAGCGCCGCGGCGATCTTCAGAACCGGGCGGCGGCCCAGCCGGTCGCTGAGCGGCCCGGAAACCATCATGGCCAGTGTCGCCGTCAGGGTAAGGGAAGCCACTGCCCAGCCCAGCTCGATCTTGCTCAGGGCGAACTCCGGCTCGATAAAGGTGACGACACCGGAAATCACCGAGGCATCGAAGCCCATCAGGAATCCCCCAAGCGCGACGATGAGCGCGACCCGGACCGTGTATCGTGTGCTTGCATTCATCGGATTTGCGCTTCTTCCACCTATTTCCGGACCAGCCTGAAACGGGTGCGAAGGTCGGCTTCCGAACTGCCGCCGATCCAGGCGTCAAATTCACCCGGCTCGGTAATCAACTTCATATCCCGGCCATGGAACGCGAGATCGTCCGGGCTGAGCTCGAAAGACACCAGTCTCCGCTCGCCGGGCTTCAATCGCAGGCGTTGAAACCCCTTGAGCTCTTTTACCGGGCGCGTGACATTAGCGACCAGGTCGCGCACGTAGAGTTGCACGACTGCGTCCGCTTCAACTTCACCGGCATTGCGCACAACGGCCTGCACGGTGAAACGCTCATCCATGCCAATCTCGGCGTGGCTGACTTCAATATCCGAGTATTCGAATCGCGTGTACGACAAGCCGTAACCAAACGCGTAGAGCGGCTTGTAGCCGGCATCGAGGTGGAAGGAACCGAAGCCCCAGGAATACTGCGGCGCGCGCACCGGGATATCGTCCATGTGGGTGAAGTTGTCCGGCGACGGCGGCCTGCCGGTGTTCTTATGCGCGTAATAAATGGGAACCTGGCCAACCATCGACGGAAACGTAGCCGGCAGTTTGCCGGACGGCGATTCGACGCCGAACAGGACATCGGCGATGGCCGGTCCACCCATGGTTCCCGGGTGCCAGGCGAACAGCAGGGCGTCGACCTGGTCGACGATGTTGCTCAGCGTCAAAGGCCGCCCGGCCATGATGACCGCGATCACCGGCTTGCCCGCTGCGCGCAGCGCGGCGACCAGTTCATGCTGGTTACCCGGCAAATTGATATCGGCCCGTGAGTGCGTTTCGCCGGACAGGATCGACTCTTCCCCCAGGAACACGACCACGGCATCCGCGGCCCGCGCGGACCGGACCGCCT
>JAPHSB010000039.1 GCA_026193295.1 Lysobacterales bacterium | reverse complement strand
TATAGGATGCGAACTTCAGAAAGCTGCGGCGGGACACGCCGCGCTCCGCGAGCATCTCACCCAGCGTATGTGCCGGGCCGGTTGTGCTGCCGGACACGCTTTTCTTATCAGACATGCGGGATCTCCCGTTTGGTTTCGTTCGATTCATTGCCGGCCGCCGGCCGGGACTGCTGCAGGTCGTGGCGCAAGCGCCGCGCGGCTGCCTGGATATCGGCGGGGTGGGTCGACAGCAGGTCCGGCACCGGGCACACCGATATCAGCTCGGCGGCGATGCGGTCGCCGGCGCCGCGGTGACGGATCCACCAGGCCCCGGCGTAAGCCGTTTCCCAGACTTCGGAGCGACCGGCCAGGTCCAGCTCGACGCGGACTTCGCCATGGCCCAGCAGGGACTCGAGCTCTTCGCGGTCGGCGACCGTCAAGGGCAGGCTGCGCAAGTCGATGCAGCCGGGCTCACCCTTCGTGGCCAGGTTCTCGAGCAGACGGCCGACCTCGGCCAGCACGGACCAGGCCATGCCGGTGGTCTGTGTGTCCAGGCAGGTGGCGCCGCGCTCACCCATGCGCCGCAGCCTCCAGGCGCCATTGCTTCGCCAGCGCCATGACGGCTTCGCGGGCCCTTGGAATGGCGGCCTGCACGGCGGCTGTCGGTTCCAGGCCCAGCTCGGTGGAGGCCGGCTGGATAGCGACCAGGGCGCGCCGGCCCGGGCTGCGCCCGCGGATCGCGGCAGCGGCAAACAGGTCGGCCAGGGCCACTTCGTGCACGGTGCGCCGCTTGCCGGACAGCTGGGAATCGATTTCGCCGTCGTGAAATACACGCACGGTGCCGGGTTGCTCGCCGATCTCCGAGGCGTCGATCACGATCACCGCGGCGGCGTCCTCGATTTCCGGCAACAACGACAGGCCGATGGTGCCGCCGTCGACGAACGCCAGGGCCGGGTCGAAGGCGCCGGGGTCGGCGAGGCTGCTGACCCGCAGCGATTCGGTCACGTGGACGCCGATGCCGTCGTCCTGCAGCAAGGTGTTGCCCACACCCATGACAAGGACCTTTTCGGATACGGCGAGGTGAGCGATCGTCGGCATCACTGTTTCAATATTAGGGTGGCCTAAATTAATAATTCATAAAGTTCAGTCGGGATCATATAATTCCAAATAGTGAATTAAATTGACCCTCGTCAAGCGGTGGTCGGTCGACTTGAATAAAATCCAATTTGATACATCAAATAGCGGAACGAAGACCATGTGCCTCGGCGTACCCATGCGCATCAAGCAAATCGACGGTTTCAACGCACGCTGCGAGGCGCGTGGCATCGAGCGCATGGCGAGCCTGTTCCTGCTGCAGCACGAAGACCTGCAGGTCGGTGACCTGGTCATGATCCACGTCGGCAACGCGATCCAGAAAATGAGCGAGGAGGAGGCGAAGAGCGCCTGGGACCTCTACGATGAAATACTTGACCTCGAGGCTGGTACCCCCGTAGGAGGTCGGTTTGCGGCCGATTGAACCCAATCGCGCGCAAAGTGCGCTCCCACAGGGTTCAGACGGGGATGCCTGCTGAATGCACGAACTGTCCGTCTGCCAGGGCTTGATGCAACAGGTCGAGCGGGTTGCGGCGGCCCATGGCGCGACGGCCGTGGAACGCATCGTTCTGCAGATCGGTGGATTGTCCGGAGTAGAACCACCTCTGCTGGAGCGCGCCTTCGAAATCGCCCGGGCCGGCACCGTCGCGTCCGGCGCTGAACTGGAGATCCGCACCGGTCCGGTGGTGGTGCAGTGTCAGGAGTGCGGCGGTAAAAGCGCTGTTCCGGCGAATCGCTTGCTCTGCAACTATTGCGGCGAGTGGCGCGTGCGGGTCGTGGAAGGCGAAGAGCTGCTATTGTTGACCGTGGAAATGGACATGTAGGACCGAATTCATTCGGGAAACCGGCGCTGAGGATCGCGAACGATGTTCGCTCCTGCGGCAATCTTTGGAGAACAAGATGTGTGATACCTGTGGCTGCACCGTTACCCCCGCCAACGCGCACCTGGTGCAGGCGCATGGCAAGCTGGAGCGTACTGCCGACGGCAAGGCCTCGGTGGAAGTGCTGGCCGGTCTGCTGCACGAGAACGACCACCAGGCCGAGCATAATCGCGAGCATTTCGATCGCCACGGCGTGCTCACCCTCAACCTGATGTCCGCGCCGGGCTCTGGCAAGACCAGCCTGCTCGAAGCCACCATCGAGGCTCTGGGCAGCGAGTTCTCGATTGCCGTGATCGAGGGTGACCTGGAAACCGAAAACGACGCCGATCGCATCCGCGCCCGTGGCGTACCCGCGGTGCAGATCACCACCGGCCAGGCCTGCCACCTCGACGCGCACATGGTGCACGATGCATTGCATGCGATGGACCTGGATGGCGTGGACCTGCTGTTCATCGAAAACGTCGGCAACCTGGTTTGTCCGGCCAGCTTCGATCTCGGTCACCACGTCAACGTCACGCTGTTGTCGGTCACCGAGGGCGACGACAAGCCGGCCAAGTACCCGGTCATGTTCCGTGCCGCCGACCTGATGCTGCTGAGCAAATCCGATCTACTGGCGGTACTGGACGATTTTCGTCCCCAGGCTGCCGAGACCGCGTTGCGCAACCTGGCCAACGAGGCCCCGGTCATTGCCCTGTCCGCCCGCAGCGGGGCCGGCCTGGGGGCGTGGCTGGCCTGGC
>JAPHSB010000319.1 GCA_026193295.1 Lysobacterales bacterium | reverse complement strand
ATGTCGGGGCCAAGTTCCTGGATCCGTTGCAGTGCGTCGGCACTGCTGCCCGCCTCGCCGGCAATCTCATACCCCGGCAGGGTATCGACCAGGCGGCGCAACCGATCGCGCGCCGGTTGTTCGTCGTCAACGATCAGTATGCTTAACATGGGGAATACTCAATACCGCGTAAAATCGGTCCTTGTCGCGATGGGTTTGCAGGCTTGCCCGGCCACCGAAGGCCAGTGCGAGCCGCTCCCGGATGTTGCGCAGCGCCATGCCGTGACCGCGCGAAGGCCTGTCCTCCGCCGCCACCGGGTTGCCGATCGTGATGACCACCTGGTCGCCTTCGGACCGGCCGTAAATCGATACCCTGCCGCCATCGGCGCGCGCCTGCACGCCATGACCCACGGCATTCTCGAGCAAGGGCTGCAGGATGAACGGCAGCACTGACGCACTGGGTGGCAGTTCGTCGACCCGCCATTCGACTTCGAGGCGTTCGCCGAGGCGCCGCTTTTCCATGTCCAGGTAACGCTTCGCCAGTTGCAGCTCTTCCGCCAGCGGAATGAGCTGGTCGGCCCGGCGCATGCTGCCGCGAAAAATGTCGGCCAGGTCCAGCGTAGCGGCCTCGGCACTGGCCGGTTGCGCCGGTATCAGGCTGGCGATGGTGTTCAGGCTGTTGAACAGGAAATGCGGTTGAATGCGGGCCTGCAGCGCCTGCACGCGCGCTTCGGCCTGGGCTATCAATTCGGCGCGCCAGCGGGCGCGGATCGCCAAATAGCGAAAAAAGACGACAGCCACCAGGCCAACCGCGAATACGCTGCCGAACACGAAGGCCCCGGCCCCGGACTCGACCCAACCGGGCATCGCGAGCCGGGCGGCGAGCCAGGCTGCGTAACTGAACGCAAGGGCCAGGAAGATGACCGTCAGCCAGCTGGAGATCCACGCGCCCCGGGCCGTCAGGCGCCCTGTCCACCCGCTGGAAACACAGAGACCGGAAGCACAGAACAGGGCCATCCACTGCGCATAGAGGCTGGCCAGCCCCAGCCACTGCCAGCCCGGAAATCCCCCGCGGCCGACGCCGATCAGGATCACCGACACTTCGGTGATGACGATCACGGCGAACAGTTGGCGCCAACTGCAGAACGACGGTGGATGTACGCCAATGCCACTGTCGATCGATTCCATTGCCGTGGATTCCATCATTGAGATCGCATCGAAAAGGCTTATTCGAACCGTGCCCGCAACCAGGCGGCCAGGTCGGCGACTTCTTCGGGACACACCGCGTGCGGCATCGGGTAACTGTGGAAATCGACTTGGTAGCCCAGATCGCGTAGCCGCGCGGCCGCCATCTCGCCCAGCTGGAAAGGCACCATGGGATCATGTGAGCCGTGGCCAACGAACACCGGCAAGCCGCGGTTGGCCTCATGCGCGTCACCTTCCAGCCGGTGATCCAGCAGGAGGTAAGTCGACAGCGCAACCAGGCCGGCCAGCCGCTCCGCATAGCGGAGAGCCAATTGCAGTGCTATCGCTCCGCCCTGGGAGAAGCCGGCCACGACAATCCTGCACGCGGGGATCCCCCGCCCGATTTCGCGCCGAACCAGGGCGGCAGCCCGGTTGACGCTGTCGGCGATGCCCTGCTGGTCCTGATCGCGGTGTGACGTCAGGCTGACGATGTCATACCAGGCCCGCATGGCCATGCCGCCGTTGATGGTCACGGGCCGCACCGGTGCATGGGGAAATACGTAACGGATATCAGGCGCGCCGTCCCAACCCAATTCCGGCACCAACGGCTCGAAGTCGTGTCCATCGGCACCCAGACCATGGAGCCAGATCACCGCCGCCGTGGGTTGCGGACCTGTGGTCACTTCGACCGTTTCGAGTCCGCTCGCGGCACCCTTGCCGCCCCCGGTTGCGGCGGCTGATTCCTGCATATTCATGGCGTATAGTGTATCAGCCCTTTGCAGGAATCGGCCCATCGATGAGTACCAACCGAATCAAAACCCGGCGCACGGCGAGCACCCTGGTTCGCACCGTGCTATTGGGCGTTTGCCTGGTAATGTTTGCGGCATCCTGCGGACAGCGCGGGCCGCTCTACCTGCCGAAACAGGATGCCCATTCCGGCAGCGTCACGAGTGCGGACACCCGGGCTGATGAGAATCCCGAACCGCCAATTGCCGAGCCGGGGGGCGAAGACACCACAGGTGATGACGAGGACAGCAATGAAGAGACGCCCTGAGCCGGAGTTGATGGACAGCGAAGCACAGGCCCTGGCCTATGCGGAGGCGGACTTCAACGATTCCAATAGCCTTTTTACCGAGCGCTTCCTGGCGCGCTTTGGTGACCTGCCGGCCAGCGGCCAGATGGCGGACCTCGGCTGCGGACCCGGCGACATCACCATCCGGCTGGCCCGGGCCCTGCCCGGCTGGCAACTAACCGGACTGGACGCCGGCCCCAATATGCTCAAACATGCCGACCGGCGACTCGAAGGCGAAGCACTGTCCCCGCGCGTCCGCTTCCGCCTCGCCCACCTGCCGGACCGTTCGCTGCCGGTCGCTGCGTGGAATGCCGTTGTCAGCAACAGCCTGCTGCACCACCTGCCACGGCCGGGGATTTTGTGGGAAAGCATCCTCGATCTCGGTGCGCCCGGCGCGGCCATACAAGTGATGGACCTGATGCGGCCCGACAACGAAGAGCACGCGCAGCGGCTGGTCGACCAGTATGCGGGCGATGCGCCCGATGTCCTGCGAGAAGACTTCTACAACTCGCTGCTGGCGGCCTACACACCGGAGGAAGTCAGCAGCCAGTTGATACAGGCCGGACTGGACCGTCTCAAGATCGAAACGCCCAGCGATCGCCACTGGATCGTCAGCGGCACGCTGGCAGCCTGAGCCGGGGACGATCCCGCGCCGTCATGCCGCTCCCGTTTCACAAGATGCACGGCGCAGGCAACGATTTCGTACTGATCGATGCGCGCGGCGATCCATTCACCGTCGACGCGACGCGAGCCGCGCACATCGCGGACCGTCACCGTGGCGTTGGCTGCGACCAGATCCTGGTGCTGCGCGAATCGGACCGGTCCGGTTGCCTGTTGCGCTATGAAATCTGGAACGCGGACGGCAGCCCGGCCGCCCAATGCGGCAACGGGGCCCGCTGTGTCGGCCTGTACCTGGAGCGGAATGGCGAAACCGCGGAGGGCCCGATCACCGTGGAGAGCCCCTCCGGCCCGGTCACTCTTGCTCGCTGCGACGATGGCGAATACGAAGTGGCCATGGGGGTGCCGGACTTCGGTGCACCCAATGTATCGCCGGCGCTGCCGATGCGAGACGGACGCTATCAGCTGGACTCCCCGTGGGGCACGCTGGAACTCGAGACCGTTTCCATGGGCAACCCCCATGCCATGCTGCTGACCACCGACATCAATGATCGCGCGATACCCGAAATGGGCGCTTTCGTCAGCAACCACCCCTCTTTTCCGGAAGGTTGCAACGCCGGTTTTGCACAATGGCTTAACCCCGGGCAGATTCGTTTGCGGGTCATCGAGCGCGGTGCAGGCGAGACGCTGGCTTGCGGTTCCGGCGCTTGCGCCGCCATGGCGATTCTGCGACGATCAAACCGGGTTCGCGACACCGTGACCGTTGAGCTGCCGGGCGGGCGGCTTGTGATAAGGTGGCGCGGAGACAAGGAGCCGCTGACCATGAAGGGCCCGGCCGCGCACGTATTCAGAGGGATCATGAATGAGTGAAGACAAGACATCGTTAAAGGAAGTTGTCGCATCCTACCTCCGCAAGCACCCGGACTTTTTCAACGACCATCCCGACCTCCTCCAGGAGATCGAGCTCAAACACGAAAGTGGCGGCGCTTCCTCCCTGATCGAGCGCCAGGTCGAACAGCTCCGGTCGAGCAATCTCGACCTCAACAAGCAGCTCAACCGTCTGGTCCAGGTCGCTTCCGATAATGAGCAACTGATGTCGCGTCTGCACCGGCTGACGCTGGACCTGATTACAATCGATTCGCGGCGTGAATTCTTTACCCAACTGGGCAACAGCCTGCTGAATGATTTTAACGCGGACATTCTGCAGATCTGCCTGTTCGACAAGGCGGCGGCGGAGGAGGCAGGCGAAGACGTGATGGCGATCGACATCGACGACCCCGAACTGGAGCCCTTCCGTGCGCAACTGGAGAAATGCGACACGGTCTGTGGCCGCCTGGGGGAGAGCAAGCTGGAGTTCCTGTTCGGCAGCAAGGCGCGTTGGGTGCAGTCCACGGCCGTGGTGCCCAT
>JAPHSB010000326.1 GCA_026193295.1 Lysobacterales bacterium | reverse complement strand
CTGGTGCTGGTCGCGGAAGGCGAAGAGGAAATCGGCTCACCACACATTGCGCAAATCGTGAACCGGCCAGAGGTGCAGTCGGCATTGGCCGGTACCGTGGGGGTATTCATCCCGTCGGCCGGGCAGGACCGTGACGGCCTGGTGACGGTGAACCTGGGAGCGAAAGGCGTCATCGAAGTCCAGTTGATCGCCAGCGGCGAGCAGTGGGGGCGCGGCCCGGCCAAGGACGTGCACTCTTCGCTCAAGGCGATGATCGACAGCCCCACCTGGCATCTGGTGCATGCGCTGAATACGCTGGTCTCCGCGGACGGTAACACCATCACCATCGACAACTACCCGCAGCCGCTTCCGCTCAGCGCGGAACACAAGGCGATGATTGCCGAGGCAGCCGAGCGCCGCGACGAAGCCAAGCTGAAGGAACAATTGAGCACCCGACACTGGATCGATGACCTGCCGTTCGTCGAGGCATTGGAGCGGCTGGTGTCCCAGCCGACTGCCAACATCGAGGGGCTCGTCGGCGGCTATACCGGACCCGGTGGAAAGACCGTGTTGCCGCACCGGGCGGAAGCAAAACTGGACCTGCGGCTGGTGCCGGACATGAAGGCGGATGCCGCGCTCGCGGCTCTCGAGGCGCATCTGGTCAACCACGGCTATGGCGACATCGAGGTGAACATGAGCGGTGGCTATAGCCCGACCAGCACGCCGGCCAGCGCACCGCTGATCCAGGCGCAGATTGCAGTGCTGAAGCAGGCGGGCATCGATCCGATGCTGTGGCCACGCAGCGCCGGCTCCTATCCCGGCTACATCTTCACGGATGCTCCGCTGAATCTCGCCTCGGGCCACTACGGCCTTGGTCACGGCAGCGGCGCCCACGCGCCGGACGAGTACTTCGTGATCGAGTCCACCAACCCCGACGTGCGGGGCTGGGACGGCACCGTGCTGTCGTACGTTGAATACCTGTACGAACTGGCCAAGTAGTGGTTTTTGGGGTCGCCTGTAATTCGCCGATGACCCGGAGCTGCAATGCCTGCGTGGAAAATTGCATTTCGACCGCTTAGTGGAACAGTAAGCCATGATTTCGACAGAACAGCCCCGTTATCCGACGAACTGCGTGGAACGTTTTCTGGAGTACGTGAAAATCGACACCCAGTCGTGCGAGGATTCAGATACGTTTCCGAGCACAATGTGCCAGCTCGACCTGCTGCGCCGGTTGCAGGACGAGTTGTTGCAGATCGGCCTGCAGGATGTGGTGCTGGACGATCACGGCTATGTGTTTGCTACCGTGCCGACCACCAGTAACAAGCCCGGCGTGCCGGTCATCGGGTTCCTGGCCCACGTCGACACCTCCCCCGAGATGAGCGGGGCAGAGGTAAAAGCGGTGATTCACCGGAATTATGATGGTGGGGACCTCGTGTTGCCGGATGATCCGTCCGTTGTGATTTCTGTGGCGGAAAACCCCTTACTATCGGAGCAGGCCGGCAATGACATCATCACCGCTTCTGGAACCACTCTGCTGGGCGCTGACAACAAGGCAGGGGTGGCGGAGATCATGGGCGCCGTGGAATATCTCGTTAATCACCCGGAAATTGCGCATGGGCCGATACGCATCGGGTTCACGCCAGACGAGGAAGTCGGTAACGGGACACAATATTTCGACGTAGAACGATTTGGGGCTTATTGCGCCTATACGATGGACGGGGAAACGCTCGGCGAACTGCAGATAGAGGCGTTTTCAGCTGACGCGATCACCGTAACTTTTCACGGGATCAATACCCACCCCGGATTCGCCAAAGGCAAGATGATCAACGCCATCAAGGTCGCTGCCGAGTTCATTACGCGTTTACCGAAGGAGGATATGTCGCCGGAAAGCACCGAGGGCTACCAGGGTTTTGTCCACCCTTACATGGTCGATGCCGCTGTCGACAAAACCTCGGTCAAGTTGCTGGTGAGGGATTTCGCCACTGCACAACTCGAAGTGATGGAGAAAATGGTCACACAGCTGGCCGCCGAGGCGATCGCCGTGTACCCGGGCTCAAGGATGGAGGTCGAGGTGCAGCAGAGCTATCGCAATATGAAGGAGGTGCTCGATCACCATCAGGACGTCGTCGACAACGCCGTGGAGGCGTATCGCCGCGCGGGACTGGAGCCCAAGGTCGAGCCGATCCGGGGCGGTACCGATGGTTCACGACTGAGTTTCATGGGCCTGCCGACACCTAACATTTTTGCTGGCGAGCACAATTTCCACTCGCGCTTCGAGTGGATTTCGACGCATGACATGCACAAGTCCGTCGAAGTGATTGTTGAACTGTGCCGAGTGTGGGAGGAACTGACCCCAGAATGACATACCGAAGCAGAGACTGTTCCATCGGAGGGTTGGACAGGCGCCTCTCCTGCCGTGGCGGCTGGTTGGCCCTTGTCCTGCTGCTCCCCGCGCTTGCCATGGCCGCCGAGACACCCGGCCCCAATGGGGTCGAGTCACAGCATGCAGTGACCCTGCAGGAGGCCTGGATCCCAATGCCCGACGGGGTGCGTTTGGCGGTGGACCTGTATTCGCCCAATGGGGTAAAGGCCGGTGAGCGCTTGCCGGTCCTGCTCGAGTACCTGCCTTACCGTAAGACCGAGTCCCGCTCACGCAATTACGGCCTGTATTCATACTTCGTCGAACGAGGCTACATCGTGGCCCGCGTCGACATCCGCGGCACCGGCAACAGCGAGGGCCGGCTGATTCCGCACGAGTACTCGGACATCGAACATCAAGACGGCGAGATCGTCATCGATTGGCTGTCCCGGCAACCGTGGTCGAACGGCAATGTCGGTATGTTCGGCATTTCCTGGGGCGGTTTCAACGCGATCCAGATGGCCGCGCGCAACCCTCCGGCCTTGAAAGCGATCATCGCCGTCGACGCCACGGAAGACCTCTACCAGGACGACGTGCACTACATGGACGGCATCATGCACCTCGACTCCTGGGAGATGAGCCAGGATCTCGACAATGCCCGCCCGGGTGCGCCGGGCTACGTGATCGACGAGGCCTACTTCGAGAACCGTTTCGACACCGAGCCGTGGATGCTGACCTACAAGAAGCAGCAGCGTGACGGGCCTTTCTGGGACCGCGCCTCGGCCCGGGACAAATACGACCGCATCCGCATCCCGACCTTTCACATCGGCGGCTGGTACGACGGTTACCGCGACAGCTTGCCCCGCATGCTGGAAAACGCCGCAGGTCCGGTCAAAGCGCTGATCGGCGCCTGGATACATGCCTGGCCGAACGAACCCTATCCGAATCCCGGCATGGAGTGGCGCCGAGAAGGCGTGCGCTGGTTCGACCAATGGCTCAAGGGCATCGACACCGGCATCATGGAGGAACCGCGCCTCGCCGTTTACGTGCGCGACTGGCACCCACCCGGCCCCTATCTCGAGTACGCCCCGGGTCACTGGCGCTGGGAGGCCGGCTGGCCCATCCAGCGCATCCGGCAACAGACGTTTTTCCCGCAACCGGACCACACGCTGTCCGGCACCCGACCCGAACCGGACGTGCACCAGCTGCGCAATGTGCCGTCGACCGGTGTCGAAGGCGGCGGCCCGGTCATGTGGTGGGGGGATGTAGCGCCCGATCAGCGCCCGACCGACGCCTTCAGCCTGGTTTACGATTCCGCGCCGCTGACGGCAGACACCGAGATCCTGGGCCTGCCGCTGGCGAGTCTGCGAGTCAGTGCCGACGCGACGCGGGCCAACTGGGTCGCGCGCCTGTCCGACGTCGCCCCGGACGGCACCGTGACCCT
>JAPHSB010000127.1 GCA_026193295.1 Lysobacterales bacterium | reverse complement strand
GCTTGCGCGAGTGGGGCGGGGACGTCCTCCCTGAGCTGCGCCGCTTCTACCGGATGTCGCTCAGCGACAAAATCGGCCATATCCATGCGCGTGCCTGGGTTGGGCTTTAGCCCGGGATGAAAGGAGGCAGGAACGCATGACTACAAACGCCATCGCGCAGGTCCGCCAGTGGGTCGAGGAAGCCGAACAGCGCTCCCGGCCCTTCCTCTGGATCACGCCCCTGGAGTACTCCCCCTACCTGAGCGAAGTCTGTGATGGCGAGGTGTGGCTGAAACTGGACCTGGTGCAGAAGACCACGTCGTTCAAACTGCGCGGCGCCACCAGCAAGATCATGTCGCTCAGCGAGGAGGAGATGGCGCGGGGCGTGGTCACGGCCTCCACCGGGAATTATGCCTTCGCGGTGGCCGAAGCCTGCAGGCAGCGCGGCTACACCGCCACCACCTACGTCGCCCAGAACATCGGCCCTTCACGCCTCGAACTGATGAGAAAGCACGGGCTGGACGTCGTGATTCACGGGCCCGAAGCCGGTGCCGCGGAAGCGGAGGCGCGCCGCGTGGCCGAGCGCGAAGGCAAGATCTACATATCCCCCTACAACGACCCGGCCGTGGTGGGCGGCCAGGGTACCTGCGGCCTCGAGATTTCAAAGCAGTTGCCCGACCTGGACACCGTGGTCGTCGCGGTCGGCGGAGGCGGCCTGATCGCCGGCACCGGCGGCTGGCTCAAGTCCTGCAACCCCGAAGTGCGGGTGATCGGCGTCTCGCCGGAAAATTCCCCGGTGATGTACGAGTCACTGAAGGCCGGCCGGGTGCTCGACCTGGAGATCTCACCCACCCTGGCGGACACCTGCGCGGGAGGCGTGGATCACGATGCCATCACGCTGGGCCTGTGCCAGGAAATCATCGACGACTTCCTGCTGCTGACCGAAGCGGAAATCGAGAGCGGCATCCGCACCCTGTTCGAGCAGCATCGCCTGGTGGCGGAGGGTTCCGCCGCGATGAGTGTCGCGGCGCTGCTGAAAGAGCCGGAGCGGTTCCGCGGCCGGAAAACAGTCCTGGTGGTCTGCGGCCGCAACATCGACATCGAGCGGTTCAAGAAGATCATCGGGGTATGAACAGCAAGCTGTCGGCAGCAACCTAGCGGTCTTTCCCGCGCAGTCTTTCCCAATATTCGAGGCGCTTCCTGATTTCACGCTCGAAGCCGCGTTCCACCGGCTCGTAGAACTGCACGCGCCGCATCTCGTCGGGAAAATAATCCTGGCCGGAAAATCCCTCGGGCGTGTCGTGATCGTAGGCGTAACCCGCGCCGTAACCCTCTTTCTTCATCAGCGACGTCGGCGCGTTCAGACTGTGTTTGGGCGGCGGCAGGGAACCGGTCTCCTGCGCAGCACGTTGCGCAGCGCCGTACGCGGTGTAAGCCGCGTTGGACTTGGGCGCCGTGGCCAGGTAGATCAGCGCCTGCGCCAGCGCCAGTTCACCCTCCGGGCTGCCCAGGCGTTCGTAGGCTTGCCATGCCGCGATGCAGGTCGGCAGCGCCTGCGGATCGGCCAAGCCAATGTCCTCCACGGCCATGCGGGCCATGCGCCGTGCGATGTACTCGGGATGCTCGCCGCCCGCCAGCATGCGTGCGAACCAGTACAGCGCCGCGTCGGCGTCCGATCCGCGCACTGATTTGTGCAATGCGGAAATCAGGTTGAAATGCGCGTCATCGCCCTTGTCATAAAGCGGCGCCCGACGCTGGACGATTTTGAGCAGGGCCTCGGTGTTCAGCATGGCGTCCTGCGACAGGATTTGTTCGGCCATCGACAGGACGTAGCGGCCATCGCCGTCGGCCATGGCCTTGAGGGTCGCGCGGGCGTCCGCGTCGACCGGCAACGGGCAACCTGCATCTTTCTCCGCGCGGCCGATAAGGGTTTCGAGCCCCTCGTCGTCGATGCGCTTGAGCACGAACACCTGCGCGCGTGACAGCAGAGCGGCGTTGAGCTCGAAGGAGGGATTTTCGGTGGTGGCCCCGATCAGCACGATCGTGCCGTCCTCGACCACCGGCAGGAAAGCGTCCTGCTGCGATTTGTTGAAGCGGTGAATTTCGTCGACGAAAAGCAGCGTGCCCTGCCCGTTCCGCTGGCGAATCTTGGCCGCTTCGAACACCTTGCGCAGATCCTGCACGCCGGTGAAGATCGCCGACAACTGCTCGAAATGCAGATCCGTGTGCGACGAGAGAATGCGCGCCAGCGTCGTTTTGCCGCAGCCTGGCGGTCCCCACAGCACCATCGAGGCCAGCCGCCCGCTGTCGATCATCTTGCGGATCGGCGCGCCTGCGCCAACCAGGTGCTGCTGGCCGACGATCTCCTCGAGTGTTTGTGGGCGCAGGCGGTCGGGCAACGGCCGGTCGGCCGATGCCGTCACCTCATTTTCGACCGCGAACAGATCAGTCATTTGCCACTTCCTGGGCCCCGAGCCCGCCAACTACTTAACGTAATAGAGATAGGGGCCCAATTGAAGCACAATTGACACAAAGGCTGCTCGGCGGTCAGCCCGGCGTGCGCCGAAACCCGGTGATTACCCGTCAGGAGCGGGTCGTAAGGTGGTTTATACTGCCTGTCCGCACCCTTGCCAGTCCGGGGGGCCGGGCTCAAACCCAGATGCCGGGGTACCGTCAATGACCAAACCATCACGAATCCATCGCGGGCCCTGGTTGCGCCTGTCCATCACCACGCTCACCCTGCTGATCAGCGCAGTGTTGGCGGCCGAAGATCAGCCCGCCCAAAGTCTCGCCTATTCGCCCAGCCTGAACCTGACCTCGATGGACACCTCGGCCAACCCCTGCGAGGATTTCTACCAGTTCGCCTGTGGCGGCTGGATCCGGAACAACGCCATCCCCGCTGACCGGTCACGCACCAGCACCTATGGCAGACTCTTCGTCGACAGCCAGCAATATCTGTGGGGGCTACTCGAAGAAGTCGCGCGCGACGACCCCAACCGCAACGCGACACAGCAACTGATCGGTGATTACTTTGCCGCGTGCATGGATCTCGACACCATCGATGGTGCGGGAGCCGGCCCGCTGCAGCCTTCCCTGGCGGCGATCGAAGCGATGAACGATGCCGGCGCGCTGGGCGCGACGATCGGCGCCCTGATCGCCCACTCCGACTCGAGCTCCTTCTTTGTTGCCCTCGGCGCCGAGCAGGACGCCAAACAGTCGGACATCATGATCGGTACGGTCATTGCCGCCGGCCTCGGCTTGCCGGACCGCGAGTTCTACCTGGCCGACGACGCCATGAAAAAAGAGAACCGGAAAAAATATGTTGAACACCTCGGCGCCATGTTCCGCCTGCTGGGTGAATCCGATACCGTAGCCGCCGGGAGCGCAGCCACGGTGATGCGCATCGAGACCCGTCTCGCCAGGGCGTCGCTGACCCCGGTGGAGAAGCGCGACCCCTACAGGGTCTACAACCGGAAATCCCTGGCTGAACTGAGCGACCTGGTCCCCGCACTCGACTGGGAGGCCCTGTTCGCTGCCGCCGGCCTCGAAGCCAAACCATGGCTGAATGTCACGCAGCCCGCCTTCATGCAGGAATTGCAGGCCATCATCGAGCAGGAGTCGCTGAACGACCTCAAGACCTATCTCAGGTGGGGCCTGGTCAATTCACGCGCGCAACAATTATCGAAACCCTTCAGGGACCAGGATTTCGCTTTCTACTCGGCCTACCTGGAAGGCATTGACGCGCAGCCGCCGCGCTGGCGCAGCTGTGTTTCGATGGTCGATCAGCAACTGGGCGAGGCACTGGGCAGAGAATTCGTCGAGCGGAATTTTCCGCCCGCGGTGCGCGACGAAGCGCGCCGCATGAGTCGGCAAATCCAGCAGGCGATGGGTGAGCGCATCGATCAACTGGGCTGGATGGGCCCGGCAACCCGGGAGCAGGCCAAGCTGAAACTGTCCAAGATGCGTGACAAGATCGGTTATCCGAACCAGTGGCGCGACTACTCGTCGATCCGCATCGACCGCGCGGACTACTACGGTAACGTCACGCGGGCCACTGAATTCGATCTGGACCGGCAGCTGGACCGGATCGGCAAGCCGGTCGACCGGGATGAGTGGTTCATGACGCCGGCCACCGTCAACGCCTACTACAACCCGTCAATGAACGACATCAACTTTCCCGCCGGGGTGCTGATGCCGCCGCTCTACGACCCCAGGATGGACGACGCGCCGAACTACGGCAACACGGGCGGCACCATTGGCCACGAACTGGTGCATGGCTTCGACGACGAGGGACGCCAGTTCGACGGTGACGGAAACCTCAGAGACTGGTGGGCCGCCGAAGACGCAGCTGCGTTCGAGGAACGCGCGCAATGCATCCGCGACCAATACGCCAGCTACCGCGTCATCGACGACATTTTCATCAATGCCGACCTGACCGCGGGCGAAGACATCGCCGACCTGGGCGGATTGATCCTGGCCTGGCACGCATGGCGAAAGGAAACCGAGAACCAGCGCCTGAGGCCGCTCGACGGCCTGACCCCCGACCAGCGCTTCTTTGTCGGCTTCGCCCAGTGGGCCTGCGCCGCCGAGCGGCCGGAGTCCCTGCGCCTGCACGCGGCGACCGATCCTCATTCGCCGCCGCGCTACCGCATCAACGGCGTGGTCGTGAACATGCCGGAGTTCAAGGCCGCCTTCGATTGCCCCGACGATGCGGCCATGGTGAAACCCGAAGGGCAAATCTGCCGGATCTGGTAGATGTAACCAGCGCGTGCTACTTGGAAAACTACCCGGCCATGAGTGTGCCCCGGCAGCGGTCACACCGAGCCCTTTCGCCACCCCTTGTTTATTCTCGTTCGAACTACAACTGATGATCAACCGGGACCGTGGTAAAAATAAAGCAATCGAATCTATTATTGTTCTGGTCAGTTGTATTTAATTTTGACATGACAGCGAGAACACCTCGAGCCGGCAGCGCGGGCCGTCTCGGCGAAAATCGGGCCCTGCTTACCGGACTGCCTCGCCGCGGTCCCGGCTGTATAAGGTCTTGCCACCGACGATCGTTCGCAGGACCCGTGCTTCGTCGATCTCGTCTGCGGGGATGACGGTGACGTCGCGGTCGAGGATCACCACGTCTGCCAGTTTGCCCGGCGCCAGGGTACCCTTTTCGGATTCCTCAAATGACGCATGGGCCCCGTTGCGGGTGTAGGCGACCAGTGCCTCTTCCACCCTGATCTTCTCCTCGGGTACCCAGCCATCGGAGTGGGCGCCATCCAGGGTTTGCCGGGTAACTGCCGCGTAAATGCCCAGGACGGGACTTGCGGGTGCGACGGACCAGTCACTGCCGAAAGCCAGCCGCGCACCCGCATCGATCAGCGAGCGGAATGCGTAGGTATGGCGCGAGCGCTCCGCCCCGATCACCGAATCGGCCCAGCG
>JAPHSB010000167.1 GCA_026193295.1 Lysobacterales bacterium | reverse complement strand
GATCGAACCGGGGATATAAAACGGCGACACGCGTCGCGGCCCCTTGTCCCGGTAAATGAGCATGTTCTCTTCGATCGACGAAATGCCGCCAATGCCGGAACCGATGGCGAAGCCCACGCGTTCCGGATTCACACCGTGATCGTCACTGGCGAGGCCGGCGTCGGTCATGGCGTCTTTCGCGGCCGCCAGGCCATAGTGGAGGAACCGGTCGTAGCGCCGCGCTTCCTTGCCGGAGATGTAATCGGTCACCTCGAAATCGCGTATCTCACCGCCGATCCGGGTGCCCAGTTCCGAGACGTCGAAAGCCGTGATCGGGCCGATGCCGCTGCGGCCGTTGCAAATAGCGTCCCAGGCCGAATCGACCGTGTTGCCGACGGGGGAGATCAGGCCCATGCCTGTGATGACTACGCGACGTGCTGACACAATGGATATCTCGCTGGAAGCTCCGGGTAATGCCCGACATTCACACTGCCGAAGAAACGTCGGCCGGCAAAATGCCGGCCGACTGAAAGCTCAGGAAATGAAATGCCTCAAACGTTGGCCGTGATGTAATCAATCGCCTGCTGGACGCTGGTGATCTTCTCGGCTTCCTCGTCCGGGATTTCACATTCGAATTCTTCTTCGAGCGCCATGACCAGTTCGACGGTATCCAGGGAATCGGCACCGAGATCATCGACGAACGACGCGCTGGCCGTGACTTCGTCTTCTTTGACACCCAGTTGCTCGATTACGATCTTCTTGACGCGCTCTTCAATGCTGCTCATTTAACCAATTTCCTCTTCAGGGGATTCAAGCCCGCAATTTTAGTTAATATGCGGCCGCGATTCCAGTTTAAATCATGAACATCCCGCCATTGACATGCAGAGTCTGCCCGGTGATGTAACCACCCTGCGCCGAGGCCAGGAACAAAACGGACGCGGCAATGTCTTCCGGCTCACCCAGGCGTTGCAGCGGTATATCGCGCAGCAGCGCCTCGCGCTGGTTCTCGTCGAGTGCCCGGGTCATGTCGGTATCGATAAAGCCGGGGGCCACGACGTTGACCGTAATGCCCCGGGAACCGATCTCCCGGGCCAACGACCGGCTGAACCCCATCATACCCGCCTTTGCCGCCGCGTAGTTCGTCTGGCCCGCATTACCCATGGAGCCGACCACCGAGGCGATGCTGATGATGCGGCCGCTGCGCGCCTTCATCATGCCGCGCAGACAGGCCTTGCTGAGACGGAATACGGAACGCAGGTTGGTTTCGATCACCGCATCCCAGTCGTCTTCCTTCATGCGCATCAGGATCTGGTCGCGCGTGATGCCGGCGTTGTTCACCAGGACAGTGGGCGTACCAAGCGTGTCAGCGACCCGCGAAACCAGCGCTTCTGCGCCCGCGGGGTCGTTGACGTCGAGCACTTCACCGGCGCAGTCCGGCGCAATCGAGCTCAGCCGCTCCCGTATGGCCGCCGCACCCTGCTCCGTCGTTGCCGTGCCCGCGACCCGCGCCCCGGCGCATGCCAGCGTGTCGGCAATTGCCGCCCCGATGCCGCGGCTGGCGCCCGTGACGATGGCCACCTGGCCGCTAAGATCCAGTTTCATTGTGCGCTCCGTTTTTCTGCAGAATTTGCACGATCGTTCAGTACCTGATCAGGGCCGAACCCCAGGTGAAGCCGCCGCCGAAGGCCTCGAGCAACAACAGGTCTCCACGCTGAATACGGCCGTCCCGAATGGCCTCGTCAAGCGCCAGCGGGACCGAGGCCGCCGACGTGTTACCGTGCCGGTCGACGGTCACCACCACGTGATCCATGTTCATATCCAGCATTTTGGCCATGGCCGAGATGATGCGCAAATTGGCCTGGTGTGGAATCAGCCAGGTCAAGTCCGACTTTTCGAGCTGATTGGCGCTGAGGGTCTCCTCGACAATGCGTCCCAGCGTGCGCACGGCGACTTTGAATACCTCGTTGCCGCGCATGATGATTTCCGGCTTGCCGTCGTTCTCTTCGACGGCGTCCCAGCCCACGGAAATGCCGGCATTCGTGGTCAGCAGGTCGACGTAGTTGCCATTGGCGTGGATATGCGTGGAGAGAATACCGGGATCATCGCAAGCTTCCAGCACAACCGCTCCCGCGCCGTCACCAAACAGGATAGCGGTCTCGCGCTTGTTCCAGTTGACGATTCGCGACAGCGTTTCCGCCCCGCACACCAGCACTTTTTTTGCGTCGCCGCAACGGACGTACTTGTCGGCCACGCTCAGGGCATACATGAAGCCGGAGCAGGCGGCATTGACGTCCATCGCGCCGCAGTCGGGCAACCCGAGTTGCTTCTGCAGCAGGCACGCCGTGCTGGGAAACACCAGGTCCGGCGTCGTTGTACCCATGACGAACAGGTCGATCTCGGCCGGATCGACATCCGCTGCCTCCAGCGCCTTGCGGCATGCCTCCCGGGCCAGCGTCCCGGTGGTTTCACCGTCGACAGCAACACGGCGCTCACGGATCCCGGTTCGTTCACGGATCCACTGGTCACTGGTTTCAATCGTCTTTTCGAGGTCATGGTTGGTCACGACCTTGTCGGGAAGTTGGCTGCCCGTTCCCGCAATTCTCGAATACTTCACGCTGACGCCTCCAGTTGGTACTCGCGGATCGATGAAGCTATTCGCAGGTGCACTTGCCTGCGCGCTTCGCGCCCGGCTTCCAGGATGGCCCGCGTCAGGCCCTTGCGGTCGGAAGAGCCGTGGCTCTTGATCGCAACGCCGTTGAGGCCGAGCAATGGCGCACCATTATGCGCGGCAGGATCGAGGTGTGCCAGCATCCGGCGCAACGAAGGACCAGCCAGCAGCGCCCCGGCCCGGCTGGCCAGGTTTTGCGCCAGGGCCGTCTTGAATTCCCCAACCAGCATGCGGGCCAGCCCTTCGGTGGACTTGAGGACGAGGTTGCCGGCGAAACCGTCGCAGACCGCAATATCGACGGTGCCGTCGAATATGTCGTGTCCTTCGATGAATCCCACGTAGTTCAGCGGCAGCGCCTTCAGCATCTGATGCGCTTCCCGCACGACCAGGTGCCCTTTGCCGTCTTCATGCCCGACGTTCAGCAGCCCGACGCGTGGATTGGCAATGCCTTCCACTTCCCGGGCCGTGACCGCTCCCATCACCGCGAACTGCGCCAACTGTCCGGCACTGACGTGCAGGTTGGCGCCGAGGTCGAGCAAACCGGTGTGCCCGCGCACGTTGGGCACGTAGGCCATCAACGCCGGACGCTGTATTCCGGGGAGCATACCCAGCAGCTTCACGCCAATCAGCATCATGGCAGCCGTGTTTCCACCGCTGACGCAGCCGTCCGCTTGCCCTGCTGCGACCAGTTCGAAAGCCCGCCACATGCTGCTGCCCTGGCCGCGGCGCAGCACGGCCGACGGCTTGGCGTCCATGGCGATCACGGAATCAGCGGGGTGAATGCGAACGCGGGCCGGGGCATCGCCGGCAGCGGCGCGAAAGGCTTTGCTCCTGGCGCGGGACGAGGCGTCCAGGGTGGCCGCAAGCTCAGTTGGATTACCGACCAACACGATCTCCAGGCCCGCATCCTGGTCCAAAGCGGCCAACGCGGCCGGCACAGAAACAGCCAGGCCCTGGTCGCCGCCATGGGCGTCCAGGGCCAGTACGATGTTGCCAGGGTCGCTCACCGAGCGCCTGCCGGTGCGGTCGAAATCGCCAAGTCCATCCGGACAGCCGGGCCAGCGCCCGGGCCGCCGAATTATTCTTCGTCGAACTCGATAACCGGCGTGTCAATCACCTTGCGGCCCTTGTAGTACCCCTCGGGCGTCATATGGTGTCGCAGGTGGGTTTCACCGGTCGTCGAATCCACGGACAGCGTGGGTGCCTGCAGTGAATCGTGTGACCGGCGCATGCCGCGCCTGGACGGGGTCTTGCGATTTTTCTGAACAGCCATGGTTGGTCCTCCAAATCAATAAAATCAATACGATATAAAACTTTCTTAATATTTGACTGGATGTGAATTCAGTCGCAAGCCATCATCAATCCTTACGTTGCTTGAGCAACCCTGCGAGCCCTTCGAACGGTCGCCGGGTCGGCTCCGTGGTACGTTCGGCCGGCGCGGCACCGTCGGTCGACAGGTCAACCTCCGCCACCCCTGGATTGCGCGGCACCTGTGGCACGGCCAGCAACAACTCGTCTTCCACCACCTCGAGCAACGCCATGTGGCCCTGCTCGACCAAAACCGGCTCGTAGTCTTCCGGCAGAAGCTCCTGCTCTTCGACGCTTTCCACCACGGCCAGCAGGCTGTGGCGCTTGACCGGCTCGAGGTAGGGCCGCAGACTGCGCTGACAGATCAGCGGAAGCTCGGCCTCGACCCACAGTTCCACGGTTACGTTACCCTGACTGTCGTGCCCGAAATCGGCACGGAACCACGGGTCTTGCCAGGCAACCCCGGAGCCATCCTGCGGCGCCAGCAGTTCGTGCAGACGTCGCATTCGGCGCAGCGGCATCGTGCCTTCGAAGGTCCGGCGCCCGTCCGCTGCCTTCCAGGGATTGAGCAGGTCTGGAAATTCACGCGACATCGCTTCAGAATCCCCGGGGGTCATTCGCCCCAAGTAAACAGGTTATTTTACTACAAAAATGCACGCAAAGTCACAAAAAAGATCGCTGATCCTCGCATCCTCCAGTCCTTACCGGAAACTGCTGCTCGAGCGCCTGGGCCTGCCATTCGAAGTGCAATACTCGTCCGTAGACGAATCGCCGCAACCAGGGGAAACCCCGGCCCGGCAGGTCAAACGCCTTGCCGCCGCCAAGACGGATGCCGTCTGCGAGTGCCGGCCAGCCGCGGTAGTGATCGGCTCCGACCAGCTCGCCGTACACGAGGGCCGGGTACTGGGCAAACCTGGCAGTGCGGCGGGTGCCCGGCGACAGTTGACCGCCTTCAGTAACAGCCGGGTTGATTTCCTCACCGCCCTGTCCATCCGCTGCGCGGACAGCGGTTTCCGTTTCGAAAAGACCGTGACCACCGAAGTGCGGTTCCGTACCCTCTCAGCTACGGAGATCCGGCGCTACGTCGCCCTCGACCATCCCATCGATTGCGCCGGTGGTTTCAAGTCCGAGGCATGCGGAACGGCCCTGCTCCAGGCGATGCGCTCCGACGACCCGACCGCCATCGTCGGCCTGCCGCTGATCAGTGTCGCCGAGGCCCTGCGCCAGGCCGGTTTCAAGGTGCCCTGAAACGCCGTTGGCCAATGACCTCGGGCAGGTGTCCCGGACGGATCGATCTGGCATAATCAGTGGTCCCCTGAGCTTTTTTTTGAGCTCACCATACTTAAGCGTACGGAGTGCCATGATGAGCCCATCCGATTACCGTAACTGGCGACTTGAATTCGATCTCGACGGTATCTGCTGGCTGACCATCGACCGCGAGGGCGAGTCCGCCAACAGCCTGTCCAGCGACGTATTCAGCGAACTGGAACAGATTGTCACGAAGCTCGAGGACGATCCGCCACGGGGTTTGATTTTGCAGTCCGGCAAAAGCAAGTCTTTCATCGTGGGTGCGGACGTGCGTGAGTTCGACGAAGTAACAAGCCCGGCCGAGGCCGAAGCCTTCATCCGCGAGGCCCACGCACTGCTCGATCGGATCGAGGCGCTACCCTTCCCCACCGCGGTGATCATCGAAGGGTATTGTCTCGGCGGCGGCCTGGAACTGGCGCTCTGTTTCGACTACCGGGTAGCCCGCAACGACGACAGCACCCGCCTGGGTTACCCCGAGGTCAAGCTGGGCATCTACCCCGGCTTCGGCGGCAGCGCCCGCACGACCCGCCAGATCGGCGGTTTCCAGGCCTTGCCGATCATGCTCACCGGGCGCATGCTGCGCCCCCACCAGGCCCGGACACTGGGCCTGGTGGACCAACTGGTGGGCCCGCATGGCAGCCCCCGCTGGGCGGCGCGCCGCGCGGTGCTGGCCGGGCGCAAGAGCCGCGGCCCCAGTTGGCTCGCCAAGCTCAGCAACAGCGGCCCGGCGCGCAGGTTTCTCGCCGGGCAGATGCGCAAGCAAACCGCCGCCAAGGCAAACCCCGCGCACTACCCTGCCCCGTTCGAGCTGATCGAAGCGTGGGAACGTTACGGCGACGATCCGCGGCAGATGCTGGACGAGGAAGCCAGGCGCGTGGCGCGGCTGATCAACGGCAGCACGTCGATCGGCCTGCGGCGAGTGTTTCACCTGATGGAAAGCCTCAAGGCCAACGGCAAGGATTCGGGTTTTCGTGCACGCCGTGTGCACGTTGTCGGCGCCGGCGTGATGGGTGGAGACATCGCCGCCTGGTGCGTGCTGCAGGGCCTCGAAGTGACGCTGCAGGACCGCGAAATGAAATACATCGAGCCGGCTCTCAAACGGGCCGGCAGCCTGTTCCGCAAGCGGCTGAAGACCCCGGACCGCATTGCCGGCGCCAAGAGCCGCTTGCTGGCCGATGTTGAGGGGGCAGGCGCAGCGCGCGCGGATGTGATCATCGAGGCCATCTTTGAGAACCTGGCAGCCAAGCAGGAGCTCTTTCGCGACCTCGAGGCCCGCGTCAAACCGGGCGCCCTCCTGGCCACCAACACCTCGGCCATCCCTTTGCGCGACATCGCCAGCGTGCTAACCCGGCCGCAGCGGCTGATCGGGCTGCATTTCTTCAACCCCGTCGCCAGGATGCCGCTGGTGGAAGTCGTGTACGACGATGCCACCGACACGGACGAGGTAGAGCGCGGGGCGGCCTTCTGCAACCAGATCAACCGTTTTCCCCTGCCCGTGGTCAGCAGCCCCGGCTTCCTGGTCAACCGCGTGCTGGCCCGCTACATGCTCAAGGCTTTCCAACTCCATCGCGAACGTGGCCTGGCCAAGGAAGCACTGGACCAGGCCGTGGTCGACTTCGGCATGCCGATGGGGCCGGTGGAACTGGCCGACACGGTGGGCCTGGACGTCGGCCTCGGTGTGATGAACACACTGGGCAGCGAAGAGACGGCCGAGGACGCCAAGGTACTTCAGTCCTACGTCGAACAAGGTAAGCTTGGCAAAAAGAGCGGTGAGGGCTTTTATCAGTGGAAAAACGGCAAGCCGGTGAAAGACCGCGCGGCCATCGAGGGCGTCAACCTGCAGTCGCTGGCCAAGGAACTCATGCAACCCTATTTTGAGGAATGCCAGGCCTGCCTAGATGACGGCATCGTTGCCAGCCGCAATGACATTGATGCCGGCATGATCTTCGGTACCGGTTTCGCGCCATTCCGCGGCGGTCCACTTTTTTACTTGTCCAGGCAATCGAGGCCGGAAGAAGGAGCCACGTCATGAGCAAGCCCAGCAACGGCGGATTGCGCAAAATCGCGATCATCGGCGGCAGCCGCATCCCGTTCTGCCGTTCCAACAGCATCTATGCTGAGCAAACCAACCTGGACATGTTGTCGGCGGCATTGCAGGGCCTGGTCGATCGTTTCGCGCTCGATGGCCAGCAAATGGACGAGGTCGTCGCCGGCGCCGTCACCTCGCATTCGAAGGACTGGAACCTGGCGCGCGAAGCCCTGCTGTCCACTTCGCTGTCACCCCTCACCCCCGGGATTACACTGCAACAGGCCTGCGGCACCAGTCTGCAGGGCGCCCTGATGATCGGGGCCAAGATCGCCAGCGGGCAAATCGAGTGCGGCATCGCCGCGGGCAGCGACACGACTTCGGACCCACCGATCACGTTCGGCCGCAAGTTTTCGCAGCGCCTGGTCAAGGCCGGAGCCGCCCGCAGCGCCAAGCAGCGACTTCGGGCATTCAAGGGATTCCGGCCGGCGGAGCTCAAGCCGGTATTGCCGGCCAACGGCGAACCACGCACCGGGCTGTCCATGGGCCAGCATTGCGAGCGGATGGCACGCGAGTGGCAGATTCCAAGGCCGGAACAGGATCGGCTGGCAATGGAGAGCCACGTCAAGGCAAACGAGGCCTACGACAGTGGCTTTTTCGATCCCCTGGTCGTCCCCTGGGGCGGCGTTGCCCGCGACAACAACATCCGGGGCGACAGCAGCATGGAGAAGCTCGGCAGCTTGCGCACAGTATTCGGCAAAGGCCAGGACGCGACGCTGACGGCCGGCAACAGTACGCCGCTGACCGACGGCGCGGCCGCCGTGCTGCTGGCGTCCGAAGACTGGGCCAAAGCACGGGGGCTGCCGGTGCAGGCATACCTCACTGCCGGGCGCACCTCGGCCGTCGATTTCGTCAACGACGAGGGCCTGCTGATGGCGCCGACCGTGGCCGTGGCCGAGATGCTGCAGCGCACCGGCCTGTCCCTGCAGGACTTCGATTTTTATGAAATCCACGAAGCCTTTGCGGCCCAGGTTCTGTGCACGCTGGCCGCCTGGGAGTCCGAGGCGTATTGCCGCGACCGCCTGGGGCTGAACGAAGCACTGGGACCCATCGATCGGGATAAGCTGAACGTCCGTGGCAGCAGCCTTGCCGTCGGTCATCCCTTTGCCGCCACGGGGGCCCGCATCCTGGCCACGCTGGCGCAGATCCTGGAGGGCGCGGGCTCCGGCCGCGGGCTGATTTCCGTCTGCACGGCGGGCGGCATGGGCGTGGCCGCGATCCTGGAGCGGGGCGAGTGAAGGCTGCAGCGCCCGGCGCAGTCGAAGGGGTCATCGCCGCCATCGACAGCCGCTGGCGGGTGCCCTCTGAGGGCGCCCCGTCCTTTGCCTTCGAACCGCCGGCGGACTTCGGCGACTGCAAGGGCCGGCTGGTAGACGCGCGCCAGGCGCTGCGCCCCTATCAGCGCAAGCTCTACGCCGCCAGACAGTACAGTATTCTGCTGGTGTTCCAGGCGCTGGACGCCGCCGGCAAGGACGGTGTGATCCGCGAGGTGTTCGAGGATCTCGATCCCGTCAATGTCAACGTCACTGCGTTCAAGCGGCCCTCCGAGCGCGAGTTGCGCCATGATTTCCTCTGGCGGACAAGCCTGGCGCTGCCGGAGCGTGGCGAGATCGCGGTCTTCAACCGCAGTTACTATGAGGAAGTGCTGGCGGTTCGTGTTCACCCACAATTCCTGGCCGCGCAGTACGCCGGCGCCCCGCCTGATCCGGACACACTTTGGCCCGAGCGCTACCGCGCCATTCGCGAGCACGAGCGGCACCTGGCCGCGGCCAACACGCTGATCCTCAAATTCTGGCTCAACGTGTCGCCGGCCAGGCAGGCGCAGAGGTTTCTCGAACGCCTGGACACACCGGAGAAGCGCTGGAAGTTCTCCCTCGGCGACGTCCACGAATCGAACCACCGGGCAGCCTACGACGAGGCGGTACAGGCGATGTTCAAGGAAACATCCCGGCCCTGGGCGCCTTGGTTCTGCCTTCCGGCGGACGATAAATGGTACCTGCGCTGGCAGGTGGCCGACATCATCCGCCAGGCGATGACAGCACTGCCTCTGAATTATCCGCCGGTTGAGGACATACCGGCCGGGCAGGCGGCGGAAGTCCGCGCTCTGCTCGAGTCGCGACTCCCTGCAGAACCTGCGCGCTGACGTGGCGGAATCAAAAACACTGACTACCTGGCGGGCGCTTTCCCGGACCGGGCCGGGGCGCTGGCTGTTTTCCCGCCTGCTGTGCCTGAAGGCGCCCTACTTCAGCTCGATTCATCCGGTATTCGACGTCCTGGAACCGGGCAGAGCGGTTGCCCGATTCAGGAAACGCCGCGCCGTGACCAACCACATCGGAACGGTGCACGCAATCGCCATGGCCAACCTCTGTGAACTGGTCGCGGGCACCATGACCGAGGTCTCGGTCCCCCGCTCCATGCGCTGGATTCCACGCAGCATGAAAATCGATTACCTCGCCAAGGCCGAGACCGACTTGACGGGGGAAGCGACCCTGCCGGTAATCCGCGAGGGCACCGCGCAGGACATCGAGGTACCCGTCACCGTGAGGGATAAATCTGGCAAACGGGTTGTTCTCGCCCATATTACGATGTACCTCTCACCGAAAAATAAGTTATAGCCGAAATATCGCGGTGAGCCATCACGTCCTCGTTTTAGTCACCCCGAGCAGCCTAAGAGACGGGTTAATGAAACTACGTTAGAAGGTCGGCGGAAGTATCCTTGCATTCGTGGCCGCCGCGGTGGCGGTTCTGGCTGTTGTTTTGAGTCATGATTCCCCCTGCGGACCGGCACCGGCTCTCTCCGCAAACACCGAGTCGATGAAGGCCATCGTATATCGCTGTTATGGCGCGCCTGAAGTCCTGAGTTTTGAGAGCATCGAGAAACCGGCTCCGGCAGACAATGAGATTCTGGTCAAAGTGGGTACGGCTGCCGTCAACCTCCTGGACTGGCACTACACGAGAGGCGAAACTTGCTTCATGCGCCTCGGTTCCGGTCTG
>JAPHSB010000490.1 GCA_026193295.1 Lysobacterales bacterium | reverse complement strand
GGCTCTCTTTCGGAAAAAATGACGGCTCGAGGATCGAATTCCTCGATATCCTTCCATTTGCGAAACATCGTGAGAAAACTCATCGCGCTGCACCTGTTCGGAACTGCAAACCCGTAAAGAGTGGCTTCCAGCCAATAGTCTACGCTAGCGGGGCGATCGGTTCACGTGGGATGGTCTGATAGCGGCACTATCGAGCCGCGGGGGAGAGGGATTGTCTGAAACCATTTCTGGTTTCAGCCCTCCGGGCGCATTCGCTGCGCTCATGCGACCAAATTCGCTCCCGGCGAATTTGTCGAACCCCGTGGCTCTCCGAGCCACAGCTGCTCTACATCACCATCTCGCCTCAACAAAACACAAAAAAGCCACCGCATGGGTGGCTTTTCTGTGTTTGGCTGGGGGAGAGGGATTCGAACCCCCGCTGGCGGAGTCAGAGTCCGCAGTCCTACCACTAGACGATCCCCCAGTGGTATGTGTTCCCAGTAAGTTTAGCGCTTGGAGTACTGGGTCGCCTTGCGTGCCTTGTGCAGGCCGACTTTCTTGCGCTCCACTTCACGCGCGTCGCGGGTCACGTAGCCCGCCTTGCGCAGCGGTCTGCGGTTCTGCTCGTCGTATTCGATCAAGGCGCGGGTCACGCCCAGGCGGATCGCGCCGGCCTGGCCGGAGATACCACCGCCGATGACGGTTGCCTTGATGTCGAATTGGTCAGTCACTTCGAGCTTTTCCAGTGGCTGACGCACGATCATGCACGCGGTCTCACGGCCGAAGAATTCGTCCAGCGGCCGGTCGTTGACGACGATCTGCCCGCTGCCCCGGGTCAGGAAGACGCGGGCGGTGGACGATTTGCGGCGTCCCGTTCCGTAATATTGTTCGCTTGCCATATCAGGTTTCCGATTCTCTCAGGCTCAGATTTCGAGCGCCGTGGGCTGCTGTGCGGCATGCGGATGCTCCGGGCCGGCGTAAACGTGCAGCTTTTTGAACATGGCCCGGCCCAGCGGATTCTTGGGCAGCATACCCTTGACCGCCGACTGGATGACCCGCTCGGGGTGCTGGTCCAGCTGTTTTTCCAGGCTGATGGATTTCAGGTTACCGATGTACCCGGTGTGGTGATAGTAAATCTTGTCCTGCAGCTTGTTGCCGGTCACCCGGATTTTCTCGGCATTGACCACCACGATGTGGTCGCCCGTGTCCACGTGCGGCGTGAATTCGGGCTTGTGTTTGCCACGCAGGCGGCTCGCAATCTCAGCGGCCAGCCGTCCCAGCGTCTTGTCTGTCGCATCGACCAGGCACCAATCGCGCTTGACGGTCTGCGGCTTTGCTACATACGTTTTCATGTCGTTCTCTCAGAAAAAACCCACGGACACAAAAAGCCGCAGGTGAAGAGCGGGAATTTTACTGGGTTCTGCGGCTGTATTCAACCTTTTGTCGGGTTGGGCGAGTGACGGCCATCGGGAGATGCGGCTGCCCGGCTCTGCCTTGGGGGGCTTATATCTTCAACCGATCCACCTGCCTGCCGTTCACCAGGTGCGACTCGATGATCTCGTCGACGTCGCTTTCATCGACATACGTGTACCAGGTGCCCTCCGGGTAGACGACGCAAACCGGTCCTTCCTCGCAACGATCGAGGCAGCCGGCCTGGTTGACCCGCACTTTGCCCTGGCCTGCCAGGCCGATCTGCTTGATCCGATCCTTTGCATAATCACGCATACGTGCCGAATCGCAGCGATTGCAGGACGGGCGGTCGGCATCCGCTCCGCGGTCGTTGACGCAGAAGAAAACATGGCGCTGGTAATAGCTCATGGTGATCAACAATGGGGCCGGAGCAAAATTTTCGCAACCCGGCCGGGGTCAGAGTAAAATCTGCAGATCACCGAAAATTTTACTCTGACCCCATCGCCATGGAACGCAACTACACCACTCTGGACCGCCTGATCGCCTCGGTCGACGAGGCGCTGAGAATTTCCACAGGCGAAGCGCCCGCACCGCAACGCGGCAACCCGGCCGGTGACCTCGCCGCCATCGACCTCGACGAGGAGCAGCGCCGCCACGTCGCGGGCCTGATGCGCATCAATCACAGCGGTGAAATCTGTGCCCAGGCTTTGTATGCCGGGCAGGCGGCCACGGCACGCAATGACGCCACGCGTGAAGCCATGCAATCGGCGGCCGACGAGGAGATCGATCACCTTTCCTGGTGCGAAGACCGCTTGAAGGAGCTGGACAGCAGGCCCAGCGTGCTGAATCCGCTGTGGTACGCCGGCTCATTCGCCATCGGCGCGGCCGCCGGCATTGCCGGTGACGACTGGAGCCTGGGCTTTGTCAAGGAAACCGAGAACCAGGTCGAAGCGCATCTGCAGGATCACCTGGAGCGCCTGCCGGACGGCGACGTGCGTAGCCAGGCGATCCTGGACCAGATGAAAGCCGATGAAGCCAAGCATGCCGACATGGCCGAGGACGCCGGCGCGAGGGATTTGCCGGAGCCGATCCGCCGCGCGATGGCCCTCACGGCCGGCTTGATGAAAACCCTGGCTTACCGGTTGTAGGACCGTACGTCTTGCGGGAATCGATCGCGAACCATGTTCGCTCCTACGGTGAATGCTCCTTCAGCAATGCCCTGAGTTCGTCGAGCGTGCTTGTCGCATTGGCAGCGCGCGCGGCCGGATCCTGTTCATCGCGCCAGGTCAGTGTCCAACCGTCCAGGCTGCCGGCGCCTGCCAGCGGAAAATCAAGAGCTGCGAAATCAGCGACGCCCTTGAGCCTTATGGTGCCCCGCTGAGCCGCGCTGCCCGCACCGACCCTGAATTCGAAGTTCAGGTCGAAGCGCCGCCGGGTCTCGCCGGTCGGTGAAATCCGGCCCTGCAACGACCAGGGCGCCTGGAAACCACCGGTTGCTGAATACGATTCCAGCAGGATGGGGCTGATTTCTTCGACCAGGTCGATCTCCCGGTCCTCCGTGATCCCGGCCGGACCGCCCGGTTCGGCGCGTTCCAGCAGGCGCAGTGCCAATTGCATCATCAGCGCCGGGGCGTCCAGCGACGCGCCCAACTCGGGGTCTCCAGCGAATCCGCGACTCAGCACGACCCGGCCGCCGACCAACAGGGTTTCACCTGCTTCGACGTCGCCCGGCACATTCAGCTCGGAACGCACCAGCAGGTCGCCGCAGTCGCAGCGAAACAGTTCCCAGTCGGCGTGGTAGCCATCGCCGGGGAATTCAACGCCCAGCTTGACGTGCGACGGGTCCGCCCAGCGAGTTGTGTCGCTGATTTCCGCGCGGAGACCGGCGACCGAAAAGGTCGCGGCGATGCAGAACACGGCGATGCCACGCAACCGCTTTTGCGACAAAAAGGCCCGGCCGATCATGGCTCGGAACCCTCGAAGAACAGTTCGTGCAGCGCGGCGCCGGGATCGTCCGCGCGCATGAACGCCTCCCCCACCAGGAAGGCGTCGATGCCGGCACGGCGTAACCGTGCAACATCCGCCGGGCATCGCACACCGCTTTCAGTAACCATGATTTTCTCCCTTGGTATCAGAGACCTGAGGCGCTCAGAGGTCGCCAGGTCAGTGGTGAACCGGTGCAGGTCCCGGTTGTTCACTCCGATCAGGTCGGCATCGCAGGCCAGGGCCCGTTCCAGCTCGCTCTCGTCATGGACTTCGACCAAAACGTCGAGGCCGGCCTCCCGGGCCAGCGCGTACAGTTCCTGCAACGGCTCCGACTCCAGCGCGGCCACGATCAGCAGGATGCAGTCGGCCCCCAGTGCACGGGACTCGTACACTTGCCACGGATCGATCGTGAAGTCCTTGCGCAGCACGGGCAGTGTGCAGGCCTCGCGCGCCTGGGCGAGGTAACGGTCACTGCCCTGAAAGTAGACCTCATCGGTCAGCACCGAGAGACAGGCTGCGCCGGCCCAGGCGTAGCGCCCCGCGATCGCGGCCGGATCGAAATTCTCGCGGATCAGGCCGGCGCTCGGTGAAGCCTTCTTGATCTCCGCGATCACTGCAGGCCCCTGGCTGGCCCGCGCCTTGAGGTGCTCGACGAAGCCCCGTGCCGGCGGCTGGTCGGCGGCCTGCGCCGCCACCGTCGCCAGGTTGCGGCGGCGGCTCCGCTCAGCCACCTCGACTGCCTTGGTCGCCAGGATTTTCGCCAGAATGGAGGGGCGATCTTGCATGCCCGCCACTCAGAGGGCCGCGGTGAAGTCGGCCAGCGCCTCGACCGTCAGCCACGGCTTGCCCGACTTCAACAAACGCATGGCCGCGTCCACGCCCTCTGCCACGGAGTCCCGCAGCCCGGCCACGTACAAAGCAGCACCGGCATTCAGCGCCACCACTCGCCGGGCACGCTCGGCGCGGTCACCCGGCGCCCCGGACAGGGCCGCCCGGATCAGCTCCAGGGATTCCAGCGCGCTGGCCACCTCGAGACCGTCCAGGGGTGTGTCCGGCAGGCCGAAATCGGCCGGTGCCACTTCGTATTCAGTGATTCCACCCTGCTTACCCTCGACGAGGTGCGTCGGCCCGGCCGCGCTGATCTCATCCAGTCCGTCAGCGGAATGCACCACGAGGACGTGTTCGGCCCCCAGCCGCATCAGCACCTCGGCTACCGGCCGGCACAGCGCCCGGCTGTAGACGCCGATCAGCAAGCGTTTGACCGTGGCGGGATTGGTCATGGGGCCGAGGATGTTGAAGATCGTGCGAAGACCCATTTCCCGGCGCGGTCCGATTGCGTACCGCATCGCGCTGTGGTGAGCGGGGGCAAACATGAACCCGACGCCGATCTTCTCGACGCAGGCGGCCACCTGTGCCGGCTGGAGGTCCAGCGACACGCCCGCGGCTTCCAGAACGTCGGCGCTGCCGGAACTCGAGGAGACGGAGCGGTTGCCGTGCTTGGCCACGCGCCCGCCGGCCGCGGCGACAACAAAGCTCGCGGCGGTGGACACGTTGAACAGGTTGGCGCCGTCGCCGCCAGTGCCGACGATGTCCACAACGTGCTCACCGCTGATCTGCACGGCGCTGGCCAGGCCGCGCATGACCGTCACGGCGCCGGTAATCTCGTCCAGCGACTCGCCCTTCATGCGCAGGCCCATCAGGAAAGCGCCGATCTGTGCATCGGTGGCCGCACCGGTCATGATCTGGCCCATGACGTCCTGCATCTCGTCGAGCGACAGGTCCTGCCGGTCGGCGATGCGGGCGAGGGCTGTTTTGATCTCCATGTTTCGACCCCTGGTCAGTACTTCCTGTTGATGGATTGCAGAAAGTTTCTCAGCAAGTCGTGGCCGCAGGTGGTCAATATGGACTCAGGATGAAACTGTACCCCCTGCACGTTCAGGGTCTGGTGCCGAATGCCCATGATTTCGTGCCCGCCGTTGTACTCGGTCCAGGCCATCACCGACAGGCTCTCGGGGATCGTGTCGGGATCCAGCACCAGCGAATGGTAGCGGGTCGCCTCGAACGGCTGCGGCAGGCCGGCGAATACGCCCTGGCTGCGGTGATAAATCATCGACGTCTTGCCGTGCATGATGCGCTCGGCCCTGACGACCGTCGCGCCGAAAGCCTGGCCAATGCACTGGTGGCCCAGGCACACCCCCAGGATCGGAATAGTCGCGCCCAGCGCGCTGACGACCTCAAGGCATATGCCCGCCTCGTTGGGCGTGCAGGGCCCCGGCGAAATCACGATTCCCTCCGGCTTCATGGCGATGATGTCGGCCACGCTGACCGCATCATTGCGCACCGTTTCGACCTCCGCCCCCAGCTCACCCAGGTACTGCACCAGGTTGTAGGTAAAGGAGTCGTAATTGTCGATCATCAGGATCATGTTTTCGCTTCCTGCGCTCTCAAAGACCCATCGAGGCGCTGTTGACCGCGGCGATC
>JAPHSB010000107.1 GCA_026193295.1 Lysobacterales bacterium | reverse complement strand
TCTGGCCCGGCTTTTCCCGGGCTATGCTGGGCAGCATGAGTGGATATGACACGATTGTGCTCGGCGCCGGTGCGGCCGGCTTGATGTGCGCGCTGACCGCCGGCGCGCGCGGCCGGCGCGTGCTGGTGCTGGAACGCTCCAACAAGCCCGGCAAGAAAATCCTGATGTCGGGCGGCGGCCGCTGCAATTTCACCAACCGGCACTGTGCGCCGGACCGCTTTCTGTCCGCCAATCCGCATTTCTCCAAGAGCGCGCTGAGCCGCTACACGCAGTGGGATTTCATCGAACTGGTCGAGCGCCACCGCATCGAGTACTTCGAGAAGGAAACGGTCAATGGACTCAGCGGGCAGCTGTTCTGCCGGCAATCCTCCAAGCAGATCGTGGCGCTGCTGCTGGCCGAATGCGCCTCGGCCGGCGTTGAAGTACGGCTGGATTGCGAGACCAGTGCAGTCGAACAGGCGGACGGTTTTCGCCTGGTTACCGACCAGGGCCAGTTCGCGGCGGCGAGCCTGGTGGTGGCGGCGGGCGGCCTGTCGGTGCCCAGCCTGGGCGGCTCCGGCTTCGGCTACCAGCTGGCGGAACAATTCGGGCTGCGGGTGCTGCCCACTTCGGCGGGCCTGGTGCCGCTTACATTTTCAGGCTCGATGCACGAACTGTGTCAGCGATTGTCGGGGTTATCCTGCGAGGTAGTGATGAGCAGCGACCGAGCGTCGTTCCGCGAAGACCTGCTGTTCACGCACCGGGGCCTCAGCGGTCCGGCCGTGCTGCAGATCTCGAGCTACTGGAAACCGGGCGAAGCCATCACGATCGATCTGCTGCCGGGGCGCGATGCGCCGCGGCTGTTGCATGGCTGGAAGCGCGAACAGCCGCGCGCCTTGCTGCGGACCACCCTGTCACAGCAGCTGCCGAACAAGTTGGTGCACGAACTGGAAGCGCTGCACTGGCCCGAAGCGGCCGAGCGGCCGCTCGCCGACTGGCCGGACCGGCAACTGGAGGCGGTAGCGCAGAACCTGCAATGCTGGCTGGTTAAACCAGCCGCCACCGAGGGTTACCGCACCGCCGAGGTCACGCTCGGCGGTGTGGATACCCGGGACCTGTCGTCCAAAACAATGGAATCGAAGGTTCCCGGCCTGTTCTTCATCGGCGAGGTAGTCGACGTCACTGGGCACCTCGGCGGCTTCAATTTCCAGTGGGCCTGGTCATCAGGCCACGCTGCCGGTGAAGCGCTGTAGGAGCGGCTTCAGCAAGGCAGCCGCTCCTTTATTGAACTCAAGACAGGCGGTGCAGGGCGGCCTTGGCGCGCCGCAGTTTTTCCATGCCGCGGGTGCCCAGCGCCATGGCATAGGCGACCTGCAGCACGTCCAGCACGGCGAGCTGGGCCAGGCGGGAGCTCATCGGCGTATAGACATTGGTGTCTTCGCGCACATCGACCAGGATCGCGGTGCCGGCGGCGGCAGCCAGCGCGGACAGGGGCGAAGTCACGGCGATCACCTTCGCGCCATTGCGGGTGGCCCGCAGGCAGGCCTCCACCACCGGCAGCGAGTCGCCAGTCTTGGACACGGCAATCACCGCGTGCGTTGCGTCCGCGATGGCCGCGGCCTGCAGCATGGTGGGCGCGTCGCAGAACGCAGTGCAGGGCGTGCCGAGCCGAAAGAATTTGTTCAGTGCGTCCTGCACCACGATGCCGGAGGCGCCCACGCCGAAGAAATCGATCCGCCGGGCCTCCGTGAGGGTAGCCACCGCCTCCTCGATGCGGCCGGCGTCCAGTGAGCGCTGCACCGACGACAGTTCCCGAATGCTGCCACCCATGACCTTGGCCAGGATATCGTTGGCGTCGTCGCCCGGGCGCACATCCGCGTGCACGACCGTATTGCTGCCGGCGAGATCCTGCGCGACCCGCACCTTGAAATCGCTGAAGCCCTTGCTGCCGACCGTGCGGCAGAAGCGCACCACGGTCGGTTCGGATACACCGACCGCCGCAGCGATCTTCACCAGCGGCAATGCGACCACGCGGTGCGGATTGGCCAGCACCCAGTCGGCTACGCGACGTTCCGCCGCGCTCAGCGACTGCCGGTTGTGTTCAATTCTATCCAGCATAATGTAGCAATATTACACAATTGCAATAATATAACGTAATAAATTCCCCATAAATTCAATTTCTATGTAGTATTATTACACATATTAGGACACACAGAGATTTGAAAATGGCGCAATTTGTTCCCGCCGAACCGTTCGACCTGGTGATCTTTGGCGGCACCGGCGACCTCAGCCAGCGCAAGCTGCTGCCGGCCCTGTTCCACCGCGACGTGGACGGACAGTTCAGCGACGACAGCCGCATCTTCGCCGTGTCGCGCGGTGAGCTGGCGGCGGCAGACTTCATCGCTTTCGTCCACGACGCCCTGCGGCGGCAACTCGCGGACGATGAATTTGACGAAGCCACCTGGCAGCGCTTCTCGCAGCGGCTGCACTACCAGCGGCTCGACGTCACCACACCCGATGGGTGGGACGGCCTGGGCGCGGCGCTGGCCAGCGAGCCTGACCACATCCGGATTTTTTACCTGGCCATGCTGCCTTCGCTGTACGGTTCCACCGCGAGCAACCTGGCCCGGGCCGGGCTGACCAATGCGCGGTCGCGCATCGTGCTGGAGAAGCCGGTCGGCAGCGACTATGCCTCGGCGCGCGCGATCAATGACGAGGTCGGCTGCGTGTTCGAGGAAAACCAGGTCTACCGCATCGATCACTACCTGGGCAAGGAGACGGTGCAGAACCTGGCGGCGCTGCGCTTCGCCAATTCGCTGTTTGAGCCGCTGTGGCGGCACGCGGCGGTCGATCACGTGCAAATCACGGTGGCCGAGGACCTGGGCACCGGCAACCGGGCCGAATTTTACGACCGCACCGGGGCGCTGCGGGACATGGTGCAGAACCACATGCTGCAACTGCTGTGCCTGGTCGCCATGGAGCCCCCGATCAGCCTGAGCCACGAAGAGTTGCGCAACGAAAAGATCAAGGTGCTCAAGGCCCTGCGCCCGATCACGCCCGATAACGTCAAGCAGGTCACGGTGCGTGGCCAGTACACCTCCGGCGCGGTGTCCGGCGAACTGGTCGAAGGCTACCAGGAGGAACTCGGCCAGGACCAGCCGAGCAATACGGAGACCTTTGTCGCCATCAAGGCCGAAATCGACAACTGGCGCTGGGCCGAGACACCGTTCTACCTGCGCACCGGCAAACGACTGGCGACCAAGTCCTCGGAAATCGTGCTGCAGTTCCGGCCGGTCGGCCACTCGATCTTTCCGAAGGACTCGGGTGAGCTCGAGCCGAACCGGCTGGTCATACGCCTGCAGCCCAACGAGGGCGTGCAGCTCAGTATCGTCACCAAGGAGCCCGGCCCCGGCGGTTTCAGGCTGCGCTCGCTGCCGCTGAACCTGAGTTTTTCCGACACCTACCAGGTCCGTTATCCGGATGCCTACGAGCGCCTGCTGATGGAAGTACTGCGCGGCAACCCGGCGCTGTTCATGCACCGCGAGGAAGTCGAGCGGGCCTGGGAATGGATCGACGGCATCATCGACAGTTGGCAACAGAGCCGCATGAAAACCCAGAACTACGTGGCCGGTACCTGGGGGCCCACCGACGCGGTCCGGCTGCTGGACCGCGACGGCCGCGAATGGCGCAATCCGCATGACGACTGACGTGACAGGCCCGATCGCACCCCGCCTGCTGAGCTTCGATACCCGCGAAGAAGCCTGTGCCAGCCTGGCCAGTGAGGTCTGCGAAACGCTGACCGACGCGCTGGCGGCGCGTGGCCGAGCCACACTGGTGGTCAGCGGCGGCACATCACCGGTGGCGTTTTTTCGCCACTTGCGGCGGCTGCCACTGTCCTGGGAGCGCATCACCGTCCTGCCCAGCGATGAGCGCGTGGTGCCACTGGATCACGCTGACCGCAACGAGGCGATGATCCGCCGCGAACTGCTGCAGGGTCCCGCCTCCGGCGCGAGTCTGCGCGGCTTGCTGCCGGCCAGCGGCTCGACCGCCAACCTGCCGCAACTGGCGGAGACGTTGCCGCTGTCGTTCGACGCAGTGGTGCTGGGCATGGGCACGGACGGGCACACGGCGTCGCTGTTCCCCGGCGCGCCGGAGCTCGAAGCGGCGCTGCGCAGCCCCGAGCCGTTGGCCCTGCTGAACGTACCGCGGCTCGGAACGCAACGGGTCAGCCTGACCCCGGCGGCCCTGCTGGCAACCTGCCGCATCGACCTGCTGATCTTCGGGCCGGACAAGCGGGCCGTCTACGAAGCGGCCGCCGCCGGCGATGACGCCGGGGAGTACCCGGTGCGCTGCGTGCTGCGCCAGAAGCGCGTTCCGGTGCGCGTATTCTGGGCGCCCTGACCCCAAACCCTGACTCAGAACCCTGCGTCGAAGGATGGAGTAAACCATGGCACTGCACCAAACGATCGAGACCGTCACCGAGCGCATCCGCCAACGCAGCGCGGCTGATCGGGCCCGCTACCTGCAGCGGGTGGCGGAGGCGCAGCAGAGTGAACCGCATCGCGGTCAGCTGTCCTGCGGCAACCTGGCGCACGGCTTCGCGGCCTGCGACGCCGAGGGCAAGCTGGCCCTGAAGGGTAAGCAGCGGCCGAACCTGGCCATTGTCTCGGCCTACAACGACATGCTGTCCGCGCACCAACCACTGCAGGCCTTTCCGGCACTGATCAAGGACGCGGCCTGGAAGGCGGGCGGCGTGGCCCAGTTCGCCGGCGGCGTGCCGGCCATGTGTGACGGCGTGACCCAGGGACAGCCGGGCATGGAGCTGTCGCTGTTCAGCCGCGACGTTATCGCCATGGCCTCAGCGGTGGCCCTGTCACATAACATGTTCGACGCGGCGATCTTTCTCGGGGTGTGTGACAAGATCGTGCCAGGCATGCTGATGGGCGCGCTCAGCTTCGGCCACCTGCCGGCCATCTTCGTGCCGGCCGGGCCCATGGTATCCGGCCTCGGCAACATCGAAAAAACCAAGGTGCGCCAGGCCTATGCCTCCGGCAAGATCGGCCGCGACGAACTGCTCGAAGCCGAGTCGAAGTCCTACCATAGCCCAGGCACCTGCACGTTCTACGGCACCGCCAACAGCAACCAGCTGGTGCTCGAATTCATGGGTCTGCAGCTGCCCGGTACGTCCTTCGTCAACCCCCACACCCCGCTGCGCGATGCCCTGACGCGGGCGGCCGCGGCGCGGGCTGTCGCAATGACCCATGCGGGCGGCGAATACACGCCCGTAGCACAGGTCGTCGACGAGCGCGCGCTGGTCAACGGCATGGTCGGCCTGCTGGCGTCGGGCGGCTCCACCAATCACACAATTCACCTGGTCGCCATCGCGCGGGCCGCGGGCATCCACATCGACTGGGGCGACTTCGAAGAATTGTCGGAGGCCGTGCCCCTGCTCGCACGGATATATCCAAACGGCCCCGCCGACGTGAATCATTTTCAGGCCGCGGGCGGCATTCCGTTCATGATCAGGGAACTGCTGAAGGCGGGGCTGCTGCACGAAGACGTGGTCACCATTGCCGGGCCGGGACTGCGGCACTACCTGCGGGAGCCGTTCCTGGTCGGAGACGAAGTCCAGTGGCGAGAAGGCCCGGCACAGTCGCTCGATACGGACGTGCTGCGCGGAACCAATCAACCCTTCGACGCCACGGGCGGCCTGCGCCTGCTGACCGGCAACCTGGGCCGCTGCGTGATGAAGGTGTCGGCCGTGGACGCCGAACACCACGTCATCGAGGCGCCGGCCCGAGTATTCTCCGGCCAGGACCAGGTGATCGCCGCCTTCGAGGCCGGCGAGTTCACGGACGATGTCGTGGTGGTGATCATCAACCAGGGCCCGCGCGCCAACGGCATGCCGGAACTGCACATGCTGACCCCTTTGCTGGGCGTACTGCAGGACCGCGGCCTGCGGGTGGCGCTGGTTACCGACGGCCGCATGTCCGGCGCTTCCGGCCGGGTGCCGGCGGCTATCCAGGTCTCGCCCGAGGCCGTGGCCGGCGGGCCGCTGGCGCACGTGCGAGACGGCGACATCATCCGCGTGGATGCGAACGCCGGGGTGCTCGAGGCCCAAGTAGGCGAGGTCACCCTGCTCGGCCGCGACCGCGCGCCGGGACCGGACGGAAGAGGGGATTATGGTCTGGGCCGCGAGTTATTCGGCCTGTTCCGCGCCCAGGCGCGATCGGCGGAGGAAGGCGGATCGCCTTTGCAGGAGGCCACTGTATGACCGGAATCATCCCCATCCTGGAGCGCTCACCGGTCATCCCGGTGGCGGTCATCGGCGCCGGTGTCAGCGCCTGTGACCTGGCCCGCGCCCTGCTGGACGGCGGCATTTCCATCATCGAAATTACCTTGCGCACTCCGCAAGGGCTCTCAGCGATCGGCGATATCAGGCGCGAGGTCAGCGGTATCTGCGTCGGAGCCGGTACCGTCTGGACCGCACAGGAAGCGCTGCAGGTGATGAATGCCGGCGCCGAGTTCGTGGTTTCACCCGGCCGCTCGGACGAGGTGTTCAAGGTCTGCCGCATGCGCGGGGTGCCCTACCTGCCCGGCGTACAAACCGTCAGCGAAGCGGCCCACTGGTCACAACACGGCTTGCAGGCGGTCAAGTTCTTCCCGGCCGGCATCGCGGGGGGCGTCGCGGCGCTGAAAGCTTTCAGCTCGGTCCTGCCAGAACTCCAGTTCTGCCCAACCGGTGGTATTTCGGCCGCCACCGCCCCGGACTACCTGGCCCTGCCGTCCGTCCCCTGCGTCGGCGGCAGCTGGCTCCTCGACCAAAAAGCGATCGCGGCCGGCGATTGGCACCGCATCACGGAACTCGCTGCCGAAGCCGCGCAACTGTAGGACCGAATTCATTCGGGACCAAGGACTACCGCAGGAGGTGCCGGATACCCTATTGGCGGACAATCGGGCTGTCGGGAACAGCCGATTGGCGCACGGGGACGTCTTGAGCGTGTCCGCCACCAGGGCACCCGGCGCCTCCCCGCAAGCAAAAAACACTTCCCGAATGAATTCGGTCCTACAGTTGCAGGTAGATATGGCCTTTTTCGTGCAGCTGCCGCCGCGTTTCGCGCCAATCCGGGTATAGCTGATCCTGCAGGGCGTAAAACCGCGGCCCGTGGTTGAGCTGGCGCAAGTGACAGACCTCGTGGGCGATCACGTAGTCGATGCATTCCGGCGGCGCCCTGAGCAACAGCGGGTTCAGCGTAATCACGCCTTCAGCCGAGCAGGTACCCCAGCTCGCCTTCATCCGCCGCAGCCGCATCGGCGGGGGACGACGGCGCGTCCAGGGTGCATCCGCACATATTGTTTCGAGCCTTTCGGCAAAGTCATCCAGCGCTCGCTGCCGGTAACCCTTCAGCAGCAGATCGCGCACGGCTTCGACCTCCGGCGCCTCTGGAAAAGTCAACCGGATGCGGTCATGCATCCACTCGAGGCGTGGCCGCACGTCCTTCGCCCGCCAGATGTCCAGCGGGTAGCGCTTCCCGAGCAGCAAGTGCTTCTCGCCATCGACATAGCGCAATGGCGCCTGGGTGGCCTGTTGTTCGCGGGCCCGGTCGAGAAACCGGGCCACGTAGGTCGGGTTGCTCAGCAAGGTGTGGTGGATATCCCGCTGGCTCATGCGCCGCGGCGCGACCACCCGCAGGCCGCCGCGCTCGCTCAACTCCAGGTGGATGCGCCGGGTGACGCGCGCACGGCGGGCGATCTCGTAGTCGATGACCCGGTCTTCGAGCCGCAGTGGCCCGTAACGTGAGCGGTGAGGCGTCATTCGCGGATTGTATGGGTCTGTTTCGCGGCCGACAAGACCCCAAATTGCGGAATGCGCGGGCTACCAGCGCTCAGCTCCATTTCAGCTGAAGCGCGAGTGGTAATGAATCTGCTAGCATGCCTGCATGAATCATGAACCGTTGACCGTGCTGGGCTGGCGCGAATGGGTGAGCCTGCCCGGGCTGGGCATCGACCGCATCAAGGCAAAGGTCGATACCGGCGCCCGCACCTCGGCGCTGCACGCGTTCGAGATCGAAGAACTCGAGCAGGGCGGACGGCAGCGTGTGCGCTTCAAACTGCACCCGATCCAGCGTGACAAAGAGACGGTTGTCCAGTGCATGGCGGACGTCATCGACCGGCGCATGGTGAGCGATTCCGGGGGGCATCGCGAAATGCGCTGGGTGATCGCGACCGGCGTGGTCATCGGGCCCCATACCTGGCGGGCGGAATTCACGCTGACCGCCAGGGACGACATGCTGTTCCGCATGTTGCTGGGCCGCACCGCGATTGCCGGCAGGGCCACCGTGGATCCGGCCCGGTCCTACCTGGTGGGCAAAAAGCCCCGCAAGAAAAAGAAGAAAGGAAGCTAGCATGACAGCACATCACAAACCGCTGAAGATCGGTGAAGTCGAAGTCCGGCCCGGGCAACGGGTTACCGTGGATTTGCCGGTGGCCCGGCTGTACACGGACACCTCGCTCAACATGCTGGTGAAGGTCATCCGCGGCCGCCGCGCCGGACCGGTGCTGTTCATCTCCGCCGCCATTCACGGCGATGAGCTGAACGGCGTGGAGATCATCCGGCGACTGCTGAAGCGCCCGTCGATCAAGTCGTTGCGGGGCACGGTCATCGCGGTGCCGATCGTCAATGTGCATGGTTTCCTCGACCAGTCGCGTTACCTGCCCGACCGTCGTGACCTCAACCGCTCGTTTCCGGGCAGCCCCAAGGGTTCGATCGCGGCGCGGCTGGCCAACACCTTCCTGAAGGAAGTCGTGCTGAAATCCGATTTCGGCATCGACCTGCACACGGGCGCCATCGACCGCTCCAATCTGCCGCAGATCCGGGCCAATCTCGACGATCCGGCCGTCACCGAACTGGCCCAGGCCTTCGGCGCGCCGGTCATCGTCAACGCCAATATGCGCGAGGGCTCGTTGCGGGCCTGTGCCGCCGGGCATGGCATCCCGGTGATGATCTACGAGGCCGGCGAAGCCCTGCGTTTCGACGAAGTCTGCATTCGCGCCGGCATCCGCGGCATCCTGCAGGTGATGCGCAAGCTGGACATGTTGCCCCCGGGGCGCGGAAAGACCATCAGTCACGCGGTGATGGCCCGCTCCACCAGCTGGGTGCGGGCGCCATCCAGCGGCATCGTCACCGGGCCGGTCGAACTCGGCAGCCGGGTCAAGGAAAACGACCGCCTGGCGCTGATCAGCGATCCGCTGGGCGACCGCGAGGACGCGGTGCTCGCGCCGTTCGATGGTATAGTAATCGGTTGCAGCCGCTTACCCCTGGCGCACGAAGGTGACGCACTGTTTCACCTCGCGGCCTTCCGCAGCGTGGTACGAGCGGAGAACGCCGTGGAAGAATTCGCCACCATTCATGACCCGGCCCTGCGGCGTACGGTCGAGTCCGACCTGCTGGAAACCTGAGCAGGCCATAACCGATAAATTTGGAGAACTGATTTGAAAATCGCTGTCCTGTCGGCAAATCCCAGGCTTTACTCCACCAAACGCCTCATCGAGGCCGGCAAGGAGCGCGGTCACAAGATGCTGGTGCTGAACCATAAGCGTTGCTACATGAACATCACCACCATGCGCCCGAGCATTCACTACAAAGGCGAGCCCGTGGATGGCGTCGACGCCATCATCCCGCGCATTGGCGCATCGGTCTCGTTTTATGGCGCGGCGGTGGTGCGCCAGTTCGAGATGATGGGCGTGTACTCGGTGAATGAGTCGGTGGCCATCACCCGTTCGCGTGACAAGCTGCGGGCTTCGCAACTGCTCTCACGCAAGGGCATCGGCCTGCCGGTGACCGGTTTCGCCCACTCGCCCGACGACACCCAGGACCTGCTGGACTTCGTCGGCGGCGCGCCGGTGGTGATCAAACTGCTGGAGGGCACGCAGGGCGTCGGCGTGGTGCTGGGCGAGACCCGCAAGGCGGCGGAGAGCGTGATCGAGGCCTTCCGCGGCCTCAACGCCAACTTCATGGTGCAGGAGTTCATCAAGGAAGCAGGCGGCTCGGACCTGCGCTGCTTCGTCATCGGCGACAAAGTGGTGGCGGCCATGCTGCGCAGCGGCAAAGAAGGGGAGTTCCGCTCCAATCTTCACCGCGGCGGTTCGGCGAAGTTGGTGCGGATCACGCCGGAGGAGCGTTCCACTGCGGTGCGTTCGGCCCGCATCATGGGGCTCAACGTGGCCGGCGTCGACCTGCTGCGCTCCAATCACGGCCCGGTGGTGATGGAAGTGAACTCCAGCCCCGGTCTCGAGGGCATCGAGAAGGCGACCGGCAAGGACGTAGCGGCCCAGGTCATCCAGTTCATCGAGAAGAACGCGCGGCCGGGCCGTACCAATGTCCGGGGGCAAGGCTGAGCCTCAACAGATAGGGTTGACCGCCGG
>JAPHSB010000115.1 GCA_026193295.1 Lysobacterales bacterium | reverse complement strand
GATTGCTCGAATCCTACTGGTACACGCGTGACGCGATCGCCGCGTTCCGGGCCCTGGGGTCGCTGCCCAATGCGGACAGCTCGCGCGTCTTCATGTGGGGCCACTCGATGGGTGGCAATGTGACCCTGCGCGCCCTGTTGGCCCTCGGAGACGAGGTACGCGGCGCCAGCATCTGGTCGTCCTCGTCGGCCGGCCTTTGGGACAAGGCAAATAACTACGCCAACCGCGCGGGCAAGGACGGTGCGGGCGGCACAGATTACCTGGATTCGCTGACCACCGAGATAGCCGCCCTGCCCTTCGATTTCGACCCGGCCTGGGCCGACCCCGCAGCATTCCTCGGCGAACTGAAAACACCGCTGAACATCCACCACGCGACCGGCGACCCGGCCGTTCCGTTTGCCTGGTCCGAGATCGCGGCCGGGAAACTGGCCGGGACCGGCCATCCCGTGACCTTCTACGTGTACCCGTCCGCGGAACATCTGTTCGAGGGCGCGGACTTCAAGCAGGCCATAAACCGCGACGCGGCGCTTTTCAGACAGTTGTCAGAGTGATTTCTGTCACTTTTTCATGCAATTCGTTGACTTCGAATTTCACGGCACGTCAAAATTCAAGCATCTGTTTTAATTAGTTATTTACTATTTTTTGAGTCTTAAATTCAAACCAAGTCATTTCATATTGCATTCGAAGTATTTTTTTCATATGATTCATACGAGGAAGATTTACTCAGCCAATTGCACAGAGCAGACGGTTCCGGACAGGCGCCCCTCCAAGAGGTAGCCGGCGGTTCGTCCATCCAATCATCGAAGCACGAGGTCCAGGTCAACATGAGTCATTCAAATCCGCAACAGGCAACACTGATCAGCCCAAAGACGCTCGCATTTGCGATATCGGCCGCACTGGCATCGCAGGCCCAGGCGCAGGACGCCAGCGATGAAAACGTGATGGAGGAAGTGATCGTCACGGCTACCAAGCGCGTCGAGAGCATGCAGGACATCCCCATCGCCGTGACGGCGATCTCCGGGGAAACCCTGACGGAACTGAATATCGTCAACGTGCTGGACATCGAGAAGACCGTCCCCGGCATGAAGGTACGCTACGTCGGCGCCGACCCGACCATTATCATGCGTGGCGCCGGCTCGGCGGGCACTACCGACCTCGCCGTCCCCATGTATATCGACGGCCTCTACCGCCCGCGCGCCGGCCAGGCGCTGGCCAGCTACCTGGACCTGGAACGGGTCGAGGTACTCAGGGGCCCACAGGGCACCCTGTTCGGCCGCAACACCCTGGGCGGCCTGATCAACCTGGTCACGATCAAGCCCGACACCGGGCTGTTCGATTTCGGCGGCGCCGTGACGCTGGGCGATTACGACCTGCGCAAGTTCGAGGGCTTCGTGAACGTCCCGCTGGGTGACACGGCCGCCCTGCGCGTGACCGCCAGCAATACGAAAGCCGACCCGATCATCGAGAACGTCTACAATCCCGCCGGCGGCATGCGCGACGAAGACAACACGTACGCGCGCGCGCAGTTCAAGTGGGCGCCCAACGAAAACTTCGACGTGGTGTTGAGCGGCACCTATTGGAAAGACGATTCCAACGGTAACGCCGACTACGCCGGTGTCATTTTGGGCGTGCCGGTCAATTCAGACGGCCTCACCGACGGCATCAACGGCGTGATGCAGCCGCGCCAGGGCCGCCTGCCCGGCCAGGAAGACCTGAGCCGCGCACCGGCCGGCGGTCGCAACCAGGCGGGCGTCTATGGCGAAGATCCGGCGGCCGACATCATCGCCGACGTGTACAAGATCGCCAGCGATTTCACCCCGTTGCGCGACATCGAGGAGACTTCCTTCAGCGCACTGATGAATTGGCACCTGGGCAGTGTCGGCCTGCGCGCCAATCTCGGCTGGTTCGACTATGAGGAATTCCGCCTGACCGACTCGGACTTCTCGCAAAACCCGACCTCCTGGGCCGAGCGGAACCCGGGCGTGGAAGGCACCAGGACTGGACCGGGCTACTGGCAACAGTGCTGGGGCGGCCCAAGCTGCGGCCTGGCAGCCGGCCAGCGCGTCAATTCCACCTCCTACCAGGCCGACATCAACCTCTACTCGGAATACGACAGTGCCCTGCAGTGGACCCTGGGCTTCTTCTACTACGACGATTCCGGCGACGGCGACACCAGCAGCGAATTTGTCTGGGGCTACACCGACTACACGGCGCCGCAGAACGTGTCCTGGGCCCACTGGCTCTACCAGGCCAACGGCGGCACCAAGTCGACGGCCGTCTACGGACAGGCGACCTATTCCTTCAACGACGACCGCACGCGCCTGACAGGCGGAGCGCGTTATTCGAAGGACAAGCGGAGCTTCTTCAACCGTTACGTCGACTGGGGCCCGGCAGTCCATGGCTACGCGTCCGGCTATTACTCGGCGCATCCGGACAATCCGGGCAGCCGCTTCGCCCCCTGGCCGCTCTTCGTGGACTCAACCACCTCGGCCACGGAAAACAGCCGTCAGAACGGTGAAAGCTCTCACACCGACTGGAAACTGTCCCTGCAGCACGACCTGAACAACGACGTGATGATCTATGGCACCGCGGCGACTGGCTACATCGCCGGCGGCACCCAGGGTGGCGGCAGCAACGACCTGAACGACCCCAACGAGGTCGATTCCTATGAACTCGGCATGAAGAGCATGCTGCTGAACGGCTCGATGCGACTGAACGTGGCGGCCTTTTACAACGACTTCACCGGCCTGACGACCTCATCGTTTGTCGCACAGGGCGAGACCATCGTCGCGCGGCAGGTTCCGGGTGGCAGCATGACCGCCAAGGGTATCGAGGTGGAAATGAACTGGCAGGTCACCGACGCGTTCAATCTCTCGGCGGCGCTGAGCCTGCTCGATGCGGAGCTTGACGATTTCAGCCGCACCGTGTCGAACCGCGTGTTCCGGGCGGGCGGCGATGAAGAGATCGGTAATAATCCTCCGGGCGATTCGAACAATTCGCAGGTCTACTACCTGAGTGGCCAAACGGCGCGTTTCTCACCCGACTGGACCCTGGCCGTCGATGCCAGCTACGAGTTCGATCTGGGCAGCGGCGGCCGCCTGGTGCCCGGCGTTTTCTTTTACGCATCGGACAGCTACAAAACCACCAACGTACCGTATTTCTTCACTTACCAGGATTCCTATGCCACGGTAGACCTGCGCATGACCTGGTACCAGAACCAGGGTCCCTGGTCGGTGCGAGGCTATGTGACCAACGCGACGGATGAGATCGTGCAGGTTGGCGGCGACCAGTTCTCCGAAGGCAGGGCCGTGGCCGACTTCAACTCGCCGCGCAGGTATGGCGTATCGGTCCGCTACAACTTCTGATGTGCCCTCTGGAAACAGGGTGCGGGTCCAACCCGCCCCTGTTGTTCAAAGCCTCGCCTTGTGCGAGGCTTTCTTTTTTCAACGCCGAGCCCCAGTCGATACGGCAATGAACCAGAACATCCAGGACATGCTCGAGACCGGCTATCGCCAGCATCAGGAAGGCCACCTGGACGAAGCGGAAAGGCTGTACCTCGAAGTGCTGCAGCGAGACCGGGACAACATCCACGCCCTCAATCTCCTGGGCATGCTGTGTGTCAACGAATTCCGGCCGGATGAGGCAGTTTTTTTCATCGCGAAGGCTCTGAAATTGCAGCCCAACAACCCGGAATCCCACGCGAATATGGCCCTCGCGTACAAGGACCAGGGCAAGCCCGAACAAGCCGTGAAGCACTTCCGCGAATCCATTCGTCTGGACCCCTACAACCCGGTCGTGTTCAACAATCTGGGCAACGTACTGCGCGAGATGAGCCGCCCGGAGGAGGCGATCAAAATCTACGAGCGCGCGCTTAAGCTGGACGGCGATTTCGCACCATGCTGGAGCAACCTCTCCGCGGCCCTGAACGAAGCCGGCAAGCGCAAGCTCGCCCACCGGGCCGTGGAGCGGGCGCTGCGACTGGAGCCCGGCCTCGCCCAGGCGCATAACAACAAGGGCGACATCCTGCTGGCCGAAGCCAGGTACGCCGAAGCACTGGACTGCTATCGCACAGCCACCGCACTGAACCCCAAGTATGCCGCGGCCCTGATCAACATGGCGCGCACACAACGGGATATGGATGAGCCTGGCGCGGCAGTGGCGACGCTGCGCAAGGCCCTCGAAATTGAACCCAACAACCCGGAAGCCCATCACGCCATGGGTGTGCTGCAGGAACAGCTCGGAAATCCGGACGCCGCCGCAGCAGCATTCCAGGATGCGATAAAGGTCGCACCCGCCATGGCCATCGCCCACTATTACCTGGCACAGATCCGCGGCCGCAAAACGTCGGATGAAGAACTCGGGGCGATGGAGAAGATCTGGCATGAAGTGAAGATGCTGCCCAACGACCGCATGTTCACGGCCTTCGGGCTGGCGAGGGCCTACGAGCAGCGCAGGCAATTCGACAAGGCCTTCGAATTCCTCGAACAGGGCAACCGCGTCAAGGCGGAAATGCAACCCTACGACGACGCGGACACCGGCAAGTTCGTCGACTCGCTGGCCGATTGCAGCGAGGCGGCGGCCGCCCGCCTCGGCTTCGAAGCCGGCTGCCCGGACCCGCGGCCGGTATTCATCCTCGGCATGCCCCGCTCGGGCACCAGCCTGACGGAGCAGATCCTGGCCAGCCACAGCGAGGTAGCCGGCGCCGGCGAACTCAGCTACGCCTATGATACGGCGCACCGGATCCGCGAAATCACGAAGCAGGCTTTTCCCGACAACATGAAACTGCTGTCCGCCGAACAGCTGCGGGAACTGGGCGAATACTACCTGTCACGTCACAAGCCCGATAACCTCGCGCGCCGCTACGTGGTCGACAAAACCCCGCTGAACTTCCAGTACATCGGCCTGCTCGGCCTGGCCCTGCCCGGGGCGAAGTTCATTCACTGCCTCCGCGACCCGGTTCAGAACTGTTTTTCGATCCACAAGATGCCATTCGACAAGAAACAGGCTTATGCACACAGTCAGCAGGCGCTCGGACTCTATTACAACCGCTACTGGAAGCTGATGCAGCGCTGGAAAGCGCAGTTCCCCGGCCGCATCCTGGACGTCCGCTACGAAGACACCGTGGCCGACATCGAAACGCAAGGACGGCGCATGCTCGACTTCCTCGATCTGCCGTTCGAAGAAAGCGTGCTTGATTTCTACAAGACCGAGCGCCTGGTCAAGACCCCCAGCGCCAGCCAGGTCCGGCAGCCCATATACGGCGACGCGGTGCAGGCCTGGCGCAAATACGAGCAGCACCTGGGGCCGCTGATCGAAGCGCTGGACTGGGAAGCCCTGGGCCTCGGACGCCCGGCCTGAGAACCTTTTGAAGAAATGAGCGCCTGTTACCGAATCCAACGTTCGACCGACCGCGGCGACAAGCCGAAAAAGTACCGCGGCTCATTCCGCCTGATCGACGAAGACACCGGATCGGTCGCCGCCAGCTGCGATCTCGTGGGCAACGCCGCTTTTGCCACCGTCACCATCCGGGATGGCGAAAACAGGCACTGGCAGATGCGCCCCAACCGGAAGATCATGCCGTCGCGCTGGATCGTGACCGACCCGCAGCAGCGCGTCGCGATGCAATTCGATCAGAAAATACTGGCCAAGCTGGTCAATCCGCTTTACCGGACTGTCCTGGTGCTATTGACCGAGGACGACAGCGAAGCTTTCCGGCTGGTCGATCCGGTGGTCAGCATTGGCGACAGAATTTTCGGCGTGATAATCGGAGACTGGGCCATCCTGAGCGGCGACCGGCCGGTGGCCAAGCTCACGTGGCTGAAACGAGCGGGCGAGCCGGCCGGCGGCCTGCTGGGCAAGGTCAAACACTGGCTCCAATCGTCGGACCTCGCGATCGTCAGCGCCAGCGAGGAGCATGCACTTTCCGCCCCGGTTGCCCTGTCCATGTACCTGCTTTTCAGAGAGCTGAACGACCCTTCGGGCGGCTGAGCCTGAATGATGTGGAAATCCTTTCACACCTGATTGACCAAGCGCGCCTTGCTGGTGTCGGGCCATTGAAAAGCGTAGTCTTGCACCTAGCAAAGGATGGGAAAATCCTCTCATGTCCATTGTCCAGGAGCTCAAACGCCGTAACGTTTTTCGCGTCGCGATCGCTTATCTGACCGGGGCATGGTTGCTGGTTGAGATAACGGAAACACTCTTCCCGATTTACGGCCTTTCCGATGCAGCAGTGCGCCTGGTGGTGACCCTGCTGGCTATCGGGTTCCCCCTGACTCTCGTGTTCTCCTGGATCTTCGAACTCACGCCTGAGGGGCTCAGGCTCGAAAAAGACATCGACCCATCGGTAACACCCGCTCATCCGACAGGCAAGAAACTGGATCGCGCCATTATCGTGCTGCTGGCATTGGCGCTGGGCTACTTCGCGTTTGACAAGTTCGTGCTCGAGCCCGAGCGGGTTGTTGAAATCGCCGAGACGGCGGCCAGGAGCGCAGCGGAGCAAGCGCTGGAGCAGCAGAAGAGAGCGGCTGTGCCGGCAGGATCCATTGCCGTGTTGCCGTTTACGAACATGGGGCCGGACCTCGAGAACGAATTTTTCAGCGACGGACTTACCGAGGAACTGATCGGAGCCCTGGCGAAAATCAGTGGCCTGCACGTCACGGCCCGCACATCTGCGTTTGCCTTCAAGGGTGCGAACCAGGACATTCGTGACATCGGCAAACGCTTGAACGTCAGGACCGTGCTGGAGGGAAGCGTGCGGCGGGAACAGCACCGCGTGCGCATCACTGCCCAGCTGATCAACGTGGAGGATGGGTTTCACCTCTGGTCTGATTCCTACGACTACGAATTGGAGGGTGTGCTCGCCGTCCAGGAGGCCATATCCCGCGCCATCGTCGACGCGCTCGAGATCCAACTTTCGCCCCGGGTCGATGAGCAACTCCATGCAAGTGCCCGGGTTAATTCCGAGGCCTATGATCTCTACCTGAAAGGCCGGTATTACTGGGCACGCCTGAGCATGGGCGGCTTCCAACAGAGCATCGAGGCGTTCCAAAAAGCGATCGCCATCGACCCCGGCTATGCCCCGCCGCACGCCGGCTTGGCCAATGCCTACAGTTTCGCCGGCTATTTTGGAGTCATGCCACCGCGCGAAGCTTATCCCCTGTCTATAAACGAAGCCAACGCCGCGCTGGCGCTCGACCCGTCATCGTCGGAGGCGCTCGTGGCTCGGGGCATGGCCTGGCTGGTTTACGAATGGGATTGGGATCGCGCGCGTGAAGACCTGGAACTGGCGGTGGAATTGAGCCCGAACTCTTCCCTGGCTCACTGGGCCTACACCGAATACCTGACCGTGGTGGATCCCGCGACGGCCATCGACTCGGCCCTGCACGCGCTCTCCCTCGACCCCTTGTCGCTGCCGATCATGAACCTGGTCGCCTTTGCCTACCTGGAGCGGGGAAAGTTTGCCGAAGCGACGCAAATGGATGAAGACATTCTTGCCATGGATCCAACCTTCGCGGCCGCTCACTGGAACCGGGGCGTCATTCACATGCTCCACGGGCAGTTTGACGAAGCGCTCGAGGACCTCGGGCAAGCGGTTGAATACTCCGGCGGCATGCCTTCAACACTTGCTTTACAGGCCCATGCCTATGCCAGGTCCGGTGATGAGGCAAATGCCCTCGCAGTGCTGACAGGACTCCTGGACCGCAGGGAATCCCCGGGGCCAGGCTATGTATCTCCACTACAGATTGCTTATGTGTATGAAGGGCTCGGCAGGACTGAAGACGCGCTCGCCTGGCTGGAGCAGGCTGTCGCGGAACGCGACGGCTGGCTGGTCTTCCTGAACGCTTTTCCACGCTTCGAGTCACTGCGCGCAGAGCCCCGATTCAAGGACATCCAGCAACGTTTGGGTCTGCCCGAAGGCGACCGCAAGTAATCCAGAAAAGGTCGTTATTCAGGAAAAATTGCCTTCGACCCGGGAGTGCAGAACGTACCCAAAAGCAGCACTCTCCGTCCCCGCGGCCCGCTACTCCCGGCTCTGCATGGCCAACTGCGCCAGGTCCGCGTCCATGCGCCCGCCGTCCCAGTCCGGCGGCAGGGTGCGCGGCGTAATGCGCAGGCCGCTGCGGACATTGGCGACCCGCAACGGCACCACGTTTCCGCGGAAACGTCCGTCGGCCGTGGCCGGCAAAGCGTTGCCGCCCGGGTAGCTGAACCCGATGTGGCCG
>JAPHSB010000437.1 GCA_026193295.1 Lysobacterales bacterium | reverse complement strand
GGCGCACTGCTGCTGGCCATCATGCTCTGGTTGACCTACCGGTCAGCGCTGCGGCCGGCAGCTCCCGGGGCGTCCAGCACCTGAACCCATGTCTTCGCTGGCCCACCGCTACCTCGAATTGTGCAAGCCGAAGGTCGTCTACCTGATCGTTTTCACAGCGGTAGTCGGGATGTTCCTCGCCGTACCCGGCTGGCCGCCCTGGAACGCCCTGATCGCCGGCACGCTGGGCATAGGACTGGCGGCCTCCTCGGCCGCGGCGATCAACCACCTGCTCGATCAGCGCATCGACGCCGTGATGGCGCGAACCCGCAACCGCCCCCTGCCCAGCGGCCAGCTGGGCGTCAACCAGGTGCTGCTGTTCGCCTTTATCCTGGCTCTGCTGTCGATGGCCCTGCTGATCATCTGGGTCAATGCGCTGACGGCAGTGTTGACCTTCCTCTCGCTGATCGGCTACGCCATCATTTACACGGTGTGGCTGAAGCGTGCGACCCCCCAGAACATCGTGATCGGCGGCGCGGCCGGGGCTGCGCCGCCGGTGCTGGGCTGGACCGCGGTTACCGGGGTCATCGACCACAACGCCCTGATCCTGTTCCTGATCATTTTCGTATGGACACCGCCTCACTTCTGGGCGCTCGCCATTCACCGCCGCAACGATTACGCCGCTGTCGACATCCCCATGCTGCCGGTGACGCACGGCGTGCAGTTCACCCGCTGGCACATCCTGTTCTACACGATCCTGCTGGTTATCGTCACCATCCTGCCCTACCTGACCGGGATGAGCGGCCTGTTTTACCTGGCCGGCGTCACCGTGCTGAACGTGGGCTTCCTGTGGTATGCGCTGCGGTTGTTGCGGGATAATGATGAACGCCTGCCGATGCAGACCTTCGGCTACTCGATCATTTACCTGATGGTGCTGTTTGCGTTTCTGCTGATCGACCACTACTTGATGATGTACCTCGGGGCACGGTGATCGACCAGGCGGAGTCGCGGCATTAATCCCGTCCGCATGATCCGGGCCGGTACTAAGCCGGGGCGATTGAACGTAGAATTAGCCCTGACCTCAACTAACCTTGACGCAGGGAGACGCCCCTGCGGAGCATGTCTGCCATGAGCCAAAAAGCCCCCGCCAGTTCTGTGAGTTCCCCCCTGCACGCACTGGAAGACCACGGCGAGTTCATCATGCGGCACATTGGGCCACGCGATGAGCAAGTGCGCCGGATGCTGACCGAGATCGGTCTGGATTCGCTGGACGAACTGATCGCGCGCACCATTCCCCGTTCGATTCACCTCGAAGAACCCCTCGACCTGGCCGAGGCCCAGACCGAGACAGCGACGCTGGCGCGGTTGCGGCGGATCGCCTCAAAAAACGTCGTTCAGCACAACATGATCGGCATGGGCTACCACGAGACCATCCTGCCGCCGGTCATCCAACGCAACGTGCTGGAGAACCCGGGTTGGTACACGGCCTACACGCCCTACCAGGCAGAGATCTCCCAGGGACGGCTGGAGGCCTTGCTGAACTTCCAGCAGATGATCAGCGACCTCACCGGCATGCCGATCGCCAATGCCTCCCTGCTGGACGAAGCGACCGCGGCAGCAGAGGCCATGACCATGCTGCAGCGGGTCAACCGCAAGTCGAAGTCCAGCCGTTTCCTGGTCGACAGCGCGGCCCTGCCCCAGACCATCGACGTGGTCATCAACCGCGCGCGCTACTTCGGCATCGAAGTGGTGGTCGGCGAACCGGGCACGGCGCTGGCGGACGGCGAGTATTTCGGGCTGCTGCTGCAGTATCCCGGCGTCGATGGCGCAGTGCGGGACGACCGCGAGGTGATCGAAAAGGCACACGCGGCGGGTGCACTGGTCGCCGTTGCCACCGACCTGATGAGCCTGGTGCTGTTGACACCACCCGGTGAAATGGGCGCGGACGCCGTGATCGGCTCGGCCCAGCGTTTCGGAGTGCCGATGGGATTTGGCGGCCCGCACGCGGCCTTTTTCGCGACGCGGGACGACTACAAGCGCTCCATTCCGGGCCGTATCATCGGGGTATCCCAGGAAAGCAAGGGACGCACGGCCCTGCGCATGGCGCTGCAGACCCGCGAACAACACATCCGCCGGGACAAGGCGACCTCCAACATCTGCACGGCTCAAGCACTGCTGGCCGTCATCAGCGGGTTCTACGGCGTCTGGCACGGTCGCGAACGGCTGAAGAAGATCGCCAGGCGCATCCATCGTCTCGCCGGTGTGCTGGCCCTGGGCTTGCACAAGCTCGGCTACCCGAACCGTTCCGATAGCTGGTTCGACACGCTGAGTTACGAACTCGACGCAACCGACGCGGCGGCCATTTACCAGCGTGTGCTCGACGCCGGCATCAACCTGCGGCGCATGGGCGACACCGGGATCGGCATCAGCGTCAACGAGAGAACGGATCGCCAGCACATCACCGCTCTGCTGAGGGCTTTTGCAGGCTCGGATGAGGTAACCCCCATCGAGGCGCTCGACGCTGAGCTCGGCGACGACTGGACCGCGATACCGGCGACCCTGCGGCGGGAGAGCGACTTCCTGCAGCACCCGGTGTTCTACCAGCATCACTCCGAGACCGACATGCTGCGCTACCTGAAGCGGCTGGAAAACAAGGACCTGTCGCTGGCGCATGCGATGATCTCGCTGGGATCCTGCACCATGAAGCTCAATGCAACGACCGAGATGATCCCGGTCACCTGGCCTGAGTTCAGCGACATCCACCCCTTCGCGCCGGCCGAGCAGACTGCCGGCTATCGACAACTGTTCGAGGAACTGGAGCAGATGCTGGTCGCCTGCACCGGCTACGACGCCGTGTCGCTGCAACCCAACGCCGGCTCGCAAGGTGAGTATGCCGGCCTTTTGGCCATCAAGGCCTATCACGAGTCGCGCGGCGACGCGGAACGCGACGTGTGCCTGATCCCGTCGTCGGCCCACGGCACCAACCCGGCCAGCGCGGCCATGGCCGGCATGAAAATCATCGTCGTGAAGTGCGACGACCAGGGCAACGTGGACCTCGACGACCTGAAAGCGAACGCGGCCGAGCACGCCGAGCGCCTGAGCGCGCTGATGATCACTTACCCTTCAACGCACGGCGTGTTCGAAGAAGACATTCGCGAAATCTGCCAGGTAGTGCACGACCATGGCGGCCAGGTCTACATGGACGGCGCCAACCTGAACGCCCTGGTAGGCATCGCCGCACCAGGCAAGTTTGGCGCCGACGTATCGCATCTGAACCTGCACAAGACGTTCTGCATTCCGCACGGCGGCGGCGGACCGGGTGTCGGGCCCATTTGCGTTGGAAAACACCTGGCGCCGTTCCTGCCCGGTCACTCGCTGGTTGCAATGGACGGGCCTCACGCCGGCAACCGTGCCGTGTCTGCCGCCCCCTGGGGCAGCGCCAGCATCCTGCCGATTTCCTGGGCTTACGTCTCGATGATGGGGCGCGAGGGCATGAAGAAGGCCTCGCAGATAGCAATACTCAGCGCGAACTACATTGCCGGCCGCCTGGCCCCGGCGTTCCCGGTGCTCTATTCCGGGCGCAACGGCCGGGTGGCGCATGAATGCATCATCGATATCCGGCCATTCAAGGAATCCTGCGGAGTGACCGAGGAGGACGTCGCCAAGCGCCTGATCGATTTCGGCTTCCACTCGCCGACCATGTCTTTCCCGGTGCCGGGCACGCTGATGATCGAACCGACGGAGAGCGAGCCGCTGTCCGAGATCGACCGCTTCTGCGAGGCGATGCTGACGATTCGCGAGGAGATCCGCGCCATCGAACAGGGTCAGTCGGATCCAACAGACAATGCGCTCAAACATGCGCCGCATACGGCGGCGGATCTCGCTGCCGAGTGGCCGCATGCCTACAGCAGGGAACAGGCCGCGTTTCCGGTCAGTGGTTTGTATCAGAACAAGTTCTGGTCATCGGTTGGCCGGGTCGACAACGTCTTCGGCGACCGCAACCTGGTCTGCGCCTGCCCGCCGCCGGAGGAATGGATCACGGAATCCGTCGACGACGAATAGCCCTCGCAAGCGGGAGCCGGCGCTCGCACTCATGGCCGGCTACTGGTCCAGCATGCTTCTCTGAGTCTTGGGCCGGTACTGCTTTGCTTCTTCCGCGGTGAGTTGGATCACCTTGATCTTCCAGTTCATCATCGAAGCATCGACCCGGAAATAGAAACGGCCGCCCTTGTCAAACAGGCGCACACCGTTGCCGGCCGTTTTCGTTTTCAGTGCAACACCTTCGTAGGCACCACTGATGGCATTGACCAGCGCGATACTGACGACCTCGTATTGGCCCGGGTCGCCGGAAACGAGCCAATCCATGACCCAGGGAGCCCTGACCTCGAATTCAGCGGTGTTGCCGCTGGAGTTTCCGGAAAACTGTCTGATTTCCTGCTCCGCAGCAACGTCATGGGCAGCGACCGCCAGCATGATGCATACGATGGTGGTCACCAAACGCTTGCTCTTCATTTCTCGATACTCCTGACATGAGAGTGGGCGAATTCAAAAATGCTCCAGCCCCTGGCAGTTTGACTGCTCATTGTGACAGGAGTTTAAATAATCACTAAGCCCTCGGCGGGATGGGTCTGCGCAGCAAGAGCAGCGGAGGAGGTCAGAGCATGACCTCCTCCGCCGGGCTCCGCCGGTTGTAGTGCGATGACATCACCCGCCCGTAGGCGCCGGTGTTGGCGATCAGGATGATGTCACCCTCCTCGCTGGCCGGCAGGAAGCGACCCTCGCCCAGCACATCCCCCGACTCGCAGATGGGGCCAACCACGCGGTAGTGCTGCTGAGCCTTTTCTTGCAGGCGGCTGAGGTTGACGATGTCGTGGTAGGCGCCGTACAGCGCCGGCCGGATCAGCGAGTTCATGCCGGTGCTGATGCCCAGGTAATGGAACTGACCCTTGCTTTTCAGCTGGGTAACACGAGACAGCAACACGCCGCATTCGGCGGCGAGATAGCGGCCCGGCTCGAGCCAGAGCTCTACGTTGCGCCCGGTCAGTGCTTCGGCCAGCAGTTTGTCGAGTCGGTCCAGGTCGAACCCCGGCTTGCCACGCCGGTCGGGCACGCCGAGACCACCGCCCAGGTCGAGAACCCGAACGTCGGGGAATTGGGGAAGTACATCGAGAAAGCGATCCAGCTGCTCGCGCCACACCTCGGAATTGATGACTCCGCTGCCGGTGTGGGCATGCAGACCCACGATTCGCCCGCCCCGTGATTCGATCGCATGCCGGACCTCGGGCAGGTGCCCGAGGGAAATGCCGAACTTGGAATCCACGCCGGAGGTGATGACCTTCTTGTGATGCCCGTAGCCCGTTTCGAGATCCACGCGCAGGAAGATGTCCCGGCCGGCGAACAGATCCGGCCACTGGTGGATGACCCAGGAATTGTCCACGGTGAGCTGAACGCCCAGTTCCAGGGCCGCTGCGTATTCGTGACGTGGGGCGAAGTTCGGTGTGAACAGAACATCGGCGGCAGCGGTTCCGGGCACACAGTCCAGCACGTGCTGTATCTCCGCGAGCGAGACGCACTCGAACGTCATCCCCTCGGCAGCCAGTGCCCGCAACAGGCCGGCGTGGTCATTGGCCTTGACGGCGTACAGCAACCGGCTCACCGACTTCAACCCGCGCAGCCGCCGTGCGGCCGCCCGGGCGGTCTCCAGGTCATATACATAGGCTGCGTCACGACCCTCCATCAGTTCGGTCAGCCGCTCCGCCTTGCCAGCCCACCAGGGCTCGGCAAGGTCCGCCGGCTTCATTTGCCGGGACAGCTCTGCCCAGCTCGGACCAAACTCGGGACGGTTCTCGGCCTGCGAGGCGATCAGCAGTTGATGCAGTTTGCGTACCAGGCTGAGGGCATGGTCGGGGTCGACCACCAGGGTCAGATTCAGGTCATTGGCGGACTGCGTCACCATGTGTACCTGCCGGTCCTGAAATACGTCGAGCGCAGCGGACAGGCGGCCGAGAATGGTGCGGATCGCGTTGCCCACGAGGCTGATCGAGACACAGCCATTGTGCACGGTGACCCGGCACAAACCTTCGAGGTCCGCCAAAAAGGCGGCCATGCGCCCGGAATCGTAATGTGCCGGGATCTGTGGATCGAGGCTGACCGTGACCGTCGCTTCCGAGGTCGAAACCAGGTCGACCGAGTAACCGTGTCGCTTGAACACCGCGAATGCATCGGCCAAAAAACCGGCCTGGTGCCACATCGCAGAGTTTTCCATCGTGATCACGGTGATGTTGTCCCTGCTGACCACCCCCTTGACCTGCGCCTCCTCGTGCGGCGAGCGCGCCGCGATCTGCGTGCCCGGCTCTGCGGGGCGGTTGGTGTCCTTGATGAAAACCGGGATACCATGGCGGCGGGCCGGCTGGATGCTGGGTGGGTGCAGTACCCGGGCCCCCATGGACGCCAGTTCCTGGGCTTCGCTGAAACTCAAGCGCCGCAGCAGGCGCGCTTCCGGCACGGCCCGTGGATCAGCGCTGAAGATGCCCGGCACATCCGTCCAGATTTCGAGTGCGCTGGCGGACAGCCTTGCTGCGAAATAGGCGGCGGAAGTGTCCGATCCGCCCCGGCCGAGCAGGCAGGTCTGTCCATCGGCCCCGCTGGCAATAAAGCCCTGCGTGATATGCACAGAACCCTCGGCAGCCAGGCGATTGGCCAGCCGCGGGTCGCTGTGGTCATCGCAGCGGGCCGCCAGGACGCTGGTGCTGGCCGAGGTGGTCTGCAACAGCTTGCGTGCGTCCTGCCAGACCGTGTCCAGGCCTTTGGCCGCCAGGACCGCCCGGCCGATGCTGCTGGAAAGCAGTTCACCATGCGCCAACAGGCAGGCCCGCTGTTCATCCTTCATTTTCGGGCCCGCATCGCCCAGGGCTGCAAGCAGGCTGTCCCAGTGGCGCCCGTATTCTGCCCATGGCTCCAAGCCCAGCGCCGTGATCAACTCCTGGTGCTGCGTGGTCAGCTCCGCGCGGATGGCCGCCTTCTCGCTCTCGTCCACACCGTCGGCCAGCCGGCTCAACAGGTTGGTTACGCCGGACAGGGCGGAAACAACGATCATTACCCGCTTGCCGGTGGCGAGGTGCCCACGAGCCTGCTCGCATATGGTGCCCCAGCAATCCACCGAGCTGACGCTGGTGCCTCCGAACTTCATCACCACCCATTCATGGGTGACATCATTGTGCATGGCTCTCCCTCCAAACGAAAACGGCCTCCGCTGGGGAGGCCGTTCGATTCTTGCCGGGCTGGTTGCGGACTCAGGCGGTGATTGACGCCCTCATCTTTCGCAACGCGTTCGCTTCCAGCTGCCGGATGCGCTCGGCCGAAATCTCGTAGCGGTCGGCCAGTTCCTGCAGGGTCATCTTGTCATCCTGCAGCCAGCGGCTGCGAATGATATCCTGGCTACGCTCGTCCAGTTCATCCAGGCCGGCGTACAGCAAATTGTTGTTGTGATCCGTCCAGTCTTCGGCTTCGAAGTCGCTTTCCGGGTCACCCGAATCGCTCTCGAGGTAGGCCACCGGCGCAACGTACGGCATGTCGTCGTCCGCGTTCGGAGGCAGATCGAAGCCGACATCCTGTCCGGACAGGCGCGATTCCATTTCCAGCACGACTTCAGGCTTTACGCCCAGGTCCTTGGCCACCGCGTGCACCTCCTCGTGGCTGAGCCAACCGAGGCGCTTCTTGGACTTGCGCAGGTTGAAGAACAGCTTGCGCTGGGCCTTGGTGGTCGCAACCTTGACGATCCGCCAGTTGCGCAGGATGAACTCGTGCATTTCCGCCCGGATCCAATGCACCGCGAAGGACACCAGGCGCACGCCGTGATCCGGGTCGAAACGCTTGACAGCCTTCATCAGGCCGATGTTGCCTTCCTGTACCAGGTCACCCAGCGCCAGGCCGTAACCCGTGTAACCTTTCGCCACGTGTACCACGAAACGCAGATGCGCCAGCACCATGCGGCGGGCCGCTTCGAGCTCACCATCGTCGCGATAGCGTCGCGCCAGATCCTGCTCTTCCTCCAGCGTGAGCACGGGAATCTTGTTTACTTCCTGGATATAGGCTTCCAGGCTTCCCGTTCCGGCGGGAACCAACAAGTGACTTGGTACCAATTCTTTGCTCATTAAATCCTCCTGGGCAGCGGACAAGTGTAGCATATTTTCGCGCGTTTAGAAGACCGCCACCCGCGCCTCGCGACCGGGCTGCCGCCACTGTCCATCCTGCCTGCAAATGCCTCAACTGGCGTTTTAGACCGGATGAGCCTGCAGGAGTTCAATGCTTATAATCTATGTAAATCAGAGTGTTATAAAGCAATACGCTTTCGAGGCAGGGCAGGAGATCCTTACTTGCCCTCCAGGCG
>JAPHSB010000321.1 GCA_026193295.1 Lysobacterales bacterium | reverse complement strand
GTCTTGCACCCGGCACTCGTGCTGCTTGTCTTTGGCGCCGGGCAGTCTCTCGAAGGCATGGTTCTGACGCCTAAACTGGTGGGTGACCGCATCGGCCTGCATCCGGTCGCGGTGATTTTCGCCGTTCTGGCGGGAGGGCAGTTGTTTGGCTTCCTGGGCATCCTGTTGGCGCTGCCGGTGGCGGCCGCGCTCAATGTCATGGTGCGGCACCTGAATGACCAGTATCGGCAAAGCAATCTCTACACGCGACCGAAACCAGGGGACGGGGAAAGCTGAATGCTGTGTTCGCCGCAGATTCCCCTGCAGCTGGAGCCCCGGCGTCCGGATCGCTTCGAAGACTTTGTCGTCGGCCCCAACGCCGTCGCGTTTCATGCGGTTCAGCAACTGCTGGAAGAGCCGGGCGGCATCCTGTTCCTGTCCGGCCCGCAAGGATCCGGCAAATCTCACTTGCTGAATGCCCTGTGCCACGCGGCTCGCCACTCCGGGATGGCGGCATTTTACATTGCGTTGAAGCGCTTACCGGAAGAGGCTGCAGCCGGTCTCGAAGGACTCCAGACACTGGACCTGGTGTGCGTGGACGACCTGGATCATGTGGCCGGCAACCCGGTTTGGGAGCAGGCGCTGTTCCGTTGTTTCAACGAGATCCGGGACGCCGGCGGCCGTTTGCTGGTGAGCAGCAGTCAACCGCTGTCTTCGCTGCCGATCCAGTTGCCGGACCTGGCGTCGCGACTCGCCTGGGGTGTGCGCCAGAATCTGCAGCCACCGGATGACGCCGGTAAACTCGAGGTGTTGCAGCAGCGCGCCCGGACCCTGCGCATCGAAGTGCCGCTGGACGTGCAGAATTACCTGTTGCGCTACGGCCGTCGGGACATGGCCTTTTTGCTCAGCGCCCTGGAGCGCTTGAAAGACGCAGCCTTCGCCGACAAGCGCAAGATTACCGTGCCGCTGGCGCGTGAAATACTGGGTGAGCAATCGGGAGGGGCAGATGCGGGATAAACTGGAAATCGTCAGGAACTGGCTGCCGCGATACACCGGGATGCCACTGGACAAGTTCGGTGACTACATCCTGCTGACCAATTTCAGCAACTACGTTCACCTGTTTGCCGACCAGTTCGGCTGTAAGATATATGGCGAAGATCGCACCATGCCGGCGGCGACCAACGATGCCGGCCTGACCATCATAAATTTCGGCATCGGTTCGAGTAATGCAGCCACCATCATGGACCTGCTCAGCTCGATCCAGCCCAAGGGCGTGCTGTTCCTGGGCAAGTGCGGCGGGCTGAAAACCTCGAGTGAGATCGGGCACTTCATATTGCCGATCGCGGCAATCCGCGGCGAGGGCACCAGCGACGATTACTTTCCACCGGCGGTCCCGGCGCTGCCGTCGTTCAAGCTGCACAAGTTCGTCTCCGACAAGATCCTCATGCACGGCCTCGACTACCGCACCGGCGTGATCTACACGACCAACCGGCGGGTTTGGGAACACGACCAGGCCTTCCACCAGAAGTTGCGCGCCATGACCTGCATGGGGATCGACATGGAGACCGCGACGCTGTTCATCGTCGGCCATGCCAACGAGATCGCTCGCGGCGCCTTGCTGCTGGTCTCGGACGTGCCGGTGACACCTGATGGCGTCAAGACTGAAGAGTCCGACCGCAAGGTGACGGCGCAGTGGGTCAAACTGCACCTGCAGATCGGTATCGAAGCGATGACGGAACTCGGCCAGAAAGGTGAGCACATCAAGCACTTCAGGTACGAGCCGGACTAAGGAGTCAGGCTGCGCTCGAGGCTTGCTCCTGCATTACTCAAGTGCCGCCCATGGCCCAGGCCAGCTTGCCGACCGGTTCCCGGTCTCACCTTCTCCCCGGGATCCTGTTTCCATCCCCTAAGGCTTGAAACTCATGCGCCCGTCAATCACCAGGCCGCTGGGGCCGAAGCGCAGCGTCGTATGGCTCCGGTCGGCCATGTCGCGAAACGCGCTGCGGGCCGCCATGCCGATGGCGTGCACGGCTTCTGCAGGGTCACCGTTGTCAGCATCGTCGTCTTGCATCGCTGACGCCATCCGGTCCGTGTAGTCGAGGTAGGCGGCCGTGTCGTAACTGGCCGACAGAAACATCCCTTCGGGCCCAGGCTTGCGTGCAAGAAATTCCTGCAGGGAAGCTTCTTCGCCGGCGCCGACGGACAGTCCGATCGCTTCATCGGACATGGCCGCGAATGCCACCAGCCCGGGCACCGGAATCAGCGAGGCAGGAAGTTCCACCGGTTCCGCGCCGGGCTCGAGAGCCAGTGTCGACAGGTCGGGCAGGAACATCTGCGCCATGCCCACGAACATCTCCGGCTGCTCCACGTGCAGGGCCAGGTGCCCCTGCGCATCGGCCGGTATGAATTCCCGGTCCAACATCATTTCGCTCAGGCTGATGCGCAAGCCACGGAAATTGTTGACAAAGGGCGGCATTGGTTGGTCCAGCTGTGCCAGCGACTGCTCAGCGCTTTCGTTCAGATCCTGCAAGTGCTCACAAAGATAGGGATCCTCTGCGATGGCGGTGGCTTTTTCCCGCAGAAAGTCGCGCACGGCACCGAATCGCATGCCGAACGATAGGTCCAGCATGCGCTGGCTGTCGGCGTTTGCCGCCGGCAGCCTGGCGACCAGCCCGGCGAGCTGGCCGGCCAGCGTGGCAGGGGACTCGACGCGGTACTGGTAGGCGATCGCCGACGTGCTCAACTCCACGGTGCCCGCCGTGATCCGCGGTGCGTTGTCGATGATCCCGTGGATTTCGCTTACGCATTCCGGCGTGATCGAGGCTGGATCATACTCGCCGGTGGCGGCCAACACCTTGGCCGTCACGGTATCGGTCTGCAGGAACTGGTCGGCCAGGCGGTGCAGGTCCAGGATGCCGGAGCCGAAGGGCGTGTAGCCCTCTTCGCGGTTGAGTTCAGCGAGGCGCTCGCGCGCATCCGTTGCCGCAGGTTTGGCCACGGCCAGGAATGCCGGCAGCAGATCGGTCTCGGCGATCGACGGCAGCAGCGCGATGGCCAGGTGGTCGTCCATGATCGCGACGTAGAGTCCGACCGGGGGTTCCTGCGGGTCTTCGGCGAC
>JAPHSB010000279.1 GCA_026193295.1 Lysobacterales bacterium | reverse complement strand
CTTTTCGAAGACCCCTCTGAACTCCTGGAACGTGGTCGACCCCATGCAGCGCAACTCGCCCGAAGCCAGCACCGGCTTGATCAGGTTGGAGGCGTCCATCACGCCACCCGAAGCGGCGCCGGCGCCGATGATCGTGTGGATTTCGTCGATGAACAGGATCGCGTCGGGGATGTCCTGCAGCTCCTTGACCACGGCCTTGAGACGCTTCTCGAAATCCCCACGGTACTTGGTACCTGCCAACAGCGAACCAAGATCAAGCGCGTAGATTGTGGATTCTCCGAGGATTTCCGGCACTTCACCCTTCACGATGCGCAGGGCCAGCCCCTCGGCCATCGCGGTCTTGCCCACGCCAGCCTCGCCCACGAACAGGGGGTTATTCTTGCGCCGGCGGCACAGCACCTGGACGGTGCGCTCAATCTCGCGTTCGCGCCCGATCAACGGGTCGATCTCGTCGTTGCGCGCACGCTCGTTCAGGTTGGACGTGAAGCGCTCCAGTGCGCTGTTTTTCTTCTCGGCGGCGTCTTCCGCCGACTCGACGACGGACTCGTCGGCACCGGGAGCCGCACCATCTTCCAGGCGGCTGATGCCGTGGGAAATGTAATTGACGACGTCCAGCCGGCTGACGTCATAGCGGTTCAGCAGGTAGTTGGCGTAGGAGTCCTTTTCGCTGAAGATGGCCACCAAAACGTTGGCGCCAAGCACTTCGTCCTTCCCCGCCGACTGCACATGGTACAGCGCGCGCTGCAACACGCGCTGGAAGCCGATCGTGGGCTGGGTGTCGCGGTTGTCCTCTTCACTCAGCAGCGGAACCGTGTCCTCGAGGACCTTGCGGATGTCCTTTTCCAGCCCCGCGACATCCGCCCCGCAAGCGCTCAGGATGCTGAGGGCTGACGCGTTGTCCAGCAGCGCCAGCAGCATGTGCTCCACCGTCAGGTACTCGTGGCGGCTTTCACGCGCCTGCTGGTAGGCCTGGCTGATCGATAGTTCGAGCTCCTTGCTAAACATGCCTCGTGCTCCTCAATACCATTTGCAATGTCCCTCCCGCAAGCCTGCACGATCCCTGTGGGTCATGTTTTCGACTGCTCGTTCCTATTCAAGGTTCAGGCTTTCTCCATGGTGCACTTCAGCGGGTGCTCGTTCTGGCGTGAAAACTCGTTGACCTGGGCTACCTTGGTTTCGGCGATCTCGTACGTGAAAACGCCACATACGCCCTTGCCGCGGGTATGCACGTGCAGCATCACCTGGGTCGCCCGTTCATGATTCATGCCGAAGAAAATTTTGAGGATTTCGATGACGAAATCCATCGGAGTGTAGTCATCATTGACCAGGATGACCCGGTACATGGGCGGCAGAGTGACCTCCGGCCGCGATTCTTCGACTGCCAGCCCCTGGTCTTTGTGAGATTCGAGTTCCCTGCCCATGGCGGGATTCTAGCCCACTTGTGCCGAATCTAGAAGCACGCTGGGCCAGCCAATCGTATCTTCCGCTTTGATGTACCCCGGAATGTCCCCATTTATGCGGTTATGAAAGAACACAACAAAAACCGGGCCGAGATCATTGTCGCCATGTCGGGCGGCGTGGATTCGTCGGTCTCGGCCCTGCTCCTGCAAAGGTCCGGCAGGCCGATTGCCGGGATGTTCATGAAAAACTGGGAAGAAGACGACCGCCTGGGCGCCTGCCCCGCCGAAGCGGACGCGGCCGACGCGCAGGCCGTCGCCGACCTGTTGGGCGTCGAGCTGCACCGGAGAAACTTCGCGGCGGAGTACTGGGACAACGTGTTCGAGGACTTCCTGGCCGAATACCGGGCCGGCAGAACGCCGAACCCGGATATCCTCTGCAACCGCGAGATCAAGTTCAAGACCTTTCTCGAGCACGCCACCGACCTCGGCGCGGAGTGCATTGCGACCGGCCACTATGTGCGCTGCGATACCCGGGACGGGGCTCACCGCCTGCTGCGCGGCCGCGACGGCAACAAGGACCAGAGCTACTTTCTCTATACCATCGGCCAAGCGCAGCTGGCGCGCACCCTGTTCCCGGTGGGCGAGTTGCGCAAGCCGGAGGTCCGCGTCGCGGCCGCACAGGCGGGGCTGCCCGTTCACGCCAAGAAGGACAGCACCGGCATTTGTTTTATCGGTGAGCGCGATTTCCGCTCTTTCCTGGCGCAATACATTCCACCTGAGCCCGGCGAGATCCGGACCATCGACGATCAGCGCATCGCCGAGCATGCCGGCCTCATGTATTACACCCTGGGCCAGCGCCAGGGCCTTGGCATCGGCGGGCTGCAGGGGTTCGCGGACGAGCCCTGGTACGTGCTGCACAAGGACCTGGTCGGCAATGTCCTGTACGTTGGCCAGGGGCATGATCATCCCTGGCTGTTCTGCCGACGGCTGCGCGCGCAGCAGCTGAGCTGGGTCTCCGGCTCAGCGCCGGAAGCGGGCCGGAGGCTGACCGCCAAGGTCCGTTATCGGCAGGACGACCAGCGCTGCCAGGTGCTCGAGGCAGGCGCCGGCGGACTGCTGCTGGATTTCGAACAGCCACAGCGGGGCGTCACCGCGGGTCAATCCGTGGTGCTCTATGACGGCGAGTCCTGCCTCGGCGGCGGGATCATCGACTGGGCGGATACGCCGCCGGCCTTGAGTGAAGCCCCCATCGACACCATGGTGATGGCATGAAAGACCGATACCTGGCCCTGGCGGGAACATTCCAGGCGAGTGAGCTGGTGCGGCAGGCTGCCTGCCATGGCACCTGGTCGGGCTATGCCGCGACTGCCTGCATGAACAGCCTGTTCCAGCTCGAAGCCGATTCGACCGCCGAGATTTACGGTGGCAGAGAACACGTAAAGCTGGGCGTCGAGACGATGCTGGCGGTGTTGCAAGGCGAGGACCGCTACGTCGACTCGCTGCGCTACGTAGTGGGCTTGTTGCAGATCGAGCGCAAATTCCGCCGGGCCAACAAAATGCAGGCGGAAATCGGCCATCGGTTGCAGGACATCGGCAGCCACGGCGAGGAACTCGAGCAGCACGACCGCCAGGACCTCCAGGCCAGCGAAATCTCCGCACTGTATTCCGCGACCATCAGCCGCCTGTCACCGCGCATTGTGGTCAACGGCAACCCGCAGTACCTGAAGAACGAGCGCACCGTCAGCTGGGTGCGGACCCTGCTGCTTGCGGGACTGCGCTCGGCAACCCTGTGGAACCAGCTGGGCGGCGGGCGCTTTGAATTGATGTTCGGGCGGAAAACGATCATCAACGAGGCCCGCGCCTTCCTGATGAGCTGAGCGATCCAAAAACCGGCATCCAACCGGCCTGTTCAGTGGGGGTGAATTCGGTGATAATTGGATGTTCACCCAGCCACGCAATCGAACAAGGGAGATCAGCATGGGCGACTCTTTCTCAACCGCTGCCAGCTTCACGGTCCAGGGCCGCGAATACCGTTACTGGAGCCTGCCGCAACTCGGCCAGCAGTACGACATTTCCCGCCTGCCGTTCTGCCTCAAGATCCTGCTCGAGAACCTGTTGCGCCATGAAGACGGCTTAGACGTCACCCGCAGTGACATCGAGGCGCTGTGCCGCTGGGATCCGCGGGCCGAGCCGAGCACGGAAATCGCTTTCACGCCCTCGCGAGTCGTCCTGCAGGACTTCACCGGCGTGCCGGCCGTGGTCGACCTGGCAGCCATGCGTGACGCCATGGCCGCGCTGGGTGGAGACGCGAACAAGATCAATCCCTTGTCCCCGGCCGAGTTGGTCATCGACCACTCGGTCCAGGTGGACAGCTACGGGCGCCCCGATTCACTCGATCTGAACAACCGCATCGAGTTTCAGCGCAACCAGGAGCGCTACAGCTTCCTGCGCTGGGGTCAGTCGGCTTTCAGCAATTTCCGCGTGGTGCCGCCGAACACGGGCATCGTCCACCAGGTCAACCTGGAACACCTGGCACGCGTCGTGTTCGGCACCGGCGACGTCGCCTACCCCGACACGGTGGTCGGCACGGATTCACACACGACCATGATCAACGGCATCGGTGTGCTTGGCTGGGGCGTCGGCGGCATCGAGGCCGAAGCGGCCATGCTGGGCCAGGCCATCACGATGCTGATCCCCCAGGTGGTCGGCTTCAGGCTCACTGGCAAACTGCCGGAGGGCGCAACGGCGACCGACCTGGTGCTGACCGTGACCCAGATGTTGCGCAAGCTGGGTGTGGTGGGCAAATTCGTCGAGTTTTTCGGCGACGGACTGGACAACCTGCCACTGGCCGACCGAGCCACCATCGCCAACATGGCGCCGGAGTACGGGGCCACCTGCGGCATCTTCCCGGTCGACGAGGAAAGCCTGCGCTACCTCACCCTTTCCGGCCGCTCGGCCGAGCAGGTCGCGCTGGTGGAAGCGTACATGAAGGCCCAGGGCATGTTCCGCACGCCCGACCAGCCGGAAGCCGAGTACAGCGCCGTGCTGGAACTGGACATGGCGGATGTCGTGCCCAGCCTGGCGGGCCCACGCCGTCCGCAGGACCGTGTCCTTTTGAGCAAGGCGGACGACAACTACCGCCAGCACATGAACGAGTTCCACGAGGCCCGCAAGAGTGCCGCCGAGGCCAAGTTTGAGGATGAAGGTGGAGACACCGCGGTTGGCCACGACAAGAGCCAGGCGATGAAGGCACCCGTGGCCGGAGTCAACTACGCCGACCAGGATTTCAATCTCACGGACGGCGCGATCGTGATTGCCGCGATTACCTCCTGCACCAATACCTCCAACCCGGCGGTCATGCTCGGCGCCGGCCTGCTGGCGCGCAATGCCGTCGCCAGGGGCCTCAGGGTCAAGCCCTGGGTCAAGACGTCGCT
>JAPHSB010000356.1 GCA_026193295.1 Lysobacterales bacterium | reverse complement strand
CGGAATGGTCTCGACGTAAACCGTCCTGATGTCCGGGTGCTTGGCCTGGAAATCCTGGATCAACTCCTCCATGACCATGAACTGGTTGCCCGCCAGGTACATCACCAGGTCGGCCGTGTAGGAATCGCCGATGGCTCCCATGACCACCTTGCCGTCGCTGTGGAAGGTCCTGTAGTCCGCACCGTGACCGGCGTCATCGGTTTCAGCTGAAACCACGCCTGTCGCGAACAGAATAGTTGCTGCCAATGCGGCCTTTGCGAGAGCTTTCATATCCAGGACTCCTCCAGTTGTTGCGCGTCGTTGTTCTCCGACACGTTGGCGATCAGATTTTTTCGTACGTCCAGCCCTGCTGCATGCGGTGCACGACGCGATCGAGGGCCGAGTAATGGGTGTTGGCTTCGGGCACGAGGCGGACCTCGACGCCGCGCTCCTGCAACCGCTCGATGGCGCGATTGCAGGCGAAGAACAGGACATCCTGCTCGGCTAATGCCCGGATCCGCTCCGCGAAGGGCGTCGTGTCGCTGCGCAGCAGGTTCAGGCCGGCTTCATTGGCGACGATCTCCACCTGGCGATTTGACGAGGCACCGCCGCCAGTCATCAACTCTTCCGCCCGATCCAGCGCCCGCTGCATGCGCACCGGATCGGAAGTGGACACATGCAAGAGCCAGGTGTCGCGGCTTGCCGGCGCAACGGCGGCGGCAGCGGATCCTGCCTCCAGTGAACGGGAAGCGAACCAGCCGCCGGCCAGGCCGACCGCCAGCGCCAACACGGCGGCTGCCGCCAGGCTGAACAGGCTTCCGCGCGGCCCGGCCCGTTTGTCGCGCCGGCGCGGCTCAGGGACGTCGCGGTAGGCATGCTGCACCATTTCCTTGATCTTGCGCTGCTGGCACAGGCGCGCGTCCAGTTCCGGGCATTGCTCCGAAAGCGTGAATATCCGGTTTTCCTCATCCGATTCGAGCTCGCCATCCGTGAAGGCGCTCAGCTGTTCGTCCGAAATGATGTCGTCCTTCTTCATTTGATTCGTCTCACCTTTGCAGGCACATCCATGCCTGATTTAGCAGCAAAGTCCAGCAGGTGGTCACGCAGGGCTCGCCTTCCCCGGCTCAGCCGGCTCATGACCGTACCTACGGGGATATCGAGTATCTGGGCGACCGAGGCGTAGGAAAAACCCTCGAGGTCTACCAGGGTCACCACCTGGCGGTGGGCCAGTGGCAAGGCCGCTACGGCCTTGCGCACCCGCTGCGCAATCTGGTCTTCCTGCGTGGCGTGCTCGGGCGTCCACTTCTCGACCATCAGCAACTCGTCGCCGGACAATACTTCCCTGCGGGCCCGGTGATGGTCGGTCAGGCAATTCGCCAGGATGCGGAACAGCCAGGCGTCGGCAGCCTCGATATCGCGCAGGTGTCGCTGTTTGCGCAAGGCCTGGTAGCAGGTCTGTTGCACGAGGTCGTCCGCCAGCGCCGGATCGTGCGTCCAGGAAAAGGCCATCCTGTAAAGCCTTTCCCGGTTGTTGGTCAATATCGTTCTAAATAGTCGTTTCTGGTTGATGCCGCTCAGTATCCCCATCGTCCCGCACCACCTCTCTCTCCGCTGTCTATGTCCGGCTCGTCATTTGCGAGCGCAGCTACTGTATCAAGACGGCCGACCCTGCGCATTTATTCCACGGCGACACTTTTTTTCATCATGGACGGATTATTTTTGCATCTCGTTACGTCCTTTCCTGGTGAGGCTGCCACGCGGCACGTCCGTACCGGCCCCATGAACAAGTGAACGAATGCCGCTTGAGACCAGGAGATCACTATGAAAAGAAACATCAAGTTGTACCTTTTGTGCGGGTTGGCTGCCCTGTTGGCAGCCGTAGTGACACCCGCATCCATGGCGCAGGAAGAAAAGCCGTTTGCCGAAAACAAGTTCGTCCTTCAAATCAGCGACATGGACCCGGATAAGCAAACCCTGGTGCTGAACGTCGCGAGCAACATCATCAAGCATTACGGGCAGGACCAGGCTGACGTCGAGATTGTCGCCTTCGGACCAGGCCTGCGCCTGCTGTTCGCGGAGAACTCCAATGCGGGTCGAATCAAAGGCCTGACTGAGACTGGCGTGCGCTTTGCAGCCTGCAACAACACCATCACCAACATGACAAAAACCCTCGGACATGCGCCGGCGCTGAATCCGCAAGCAACCGTCGTTCCCGGCGGCATCGTGCGCATCAAGGAACTCGCGGACCAGGGCTACCTGCTGGTCAAACCATAGTGGCTGGGAAAGCTACAACAAGAGCCAAAGCACACACTGATTGAGGGAGTTTAGAACCATGACAAGACCGACTTACAGCAAAACTGTCCTGATGAGCCTCCTGTGGCTCATCGCCATGTTGACCTCTGGTGCGGCCAGCGCAGCGAACTGGCTGATGGTACAGGGTACCGAACCGGAAGGTTCGGCAGACCTGGCGCGGGTCTGGGGATTCGTGCAGGTCCAGTACCAGAAGGACCAGAGCGATCCGAACCCGGCCGGCGGTTACATTCCGCCCAAGCTGATCGGGCCGAATCTCGATTCCCAATCGGCTTTCAACGTGAACCGGGCCCGCATCGGTGTGCGGGGCGTGGCCATGCCGCTGGACAGCAAGATCAACTATTTCCTGCTGCTCGAAATGGGCAATAACGGCATCACCGAGCCCAGCGGTTCATTCGCCAAGGCGACGGATGCCAGCATGACCTTCAACCACCTGAAGGGCGCGAGAATCCGCGCCGGGTTGTTCAAGTACCCGGGAGCGGAGGAGGGCCTGCAGGCCATCCACGTGTTCGACTACATCAACTTTACCTGGGTCACCAACCAGATGTTGCTGGAGCGCTTTCCGAACAGTACCTATACACCCAACATCCCGCCCCAGCCCATACCGCCCGAAGTGGACCTGAACGGCTTCGAAGAGGGCGTCGGCGCTTTTCGTGACGTCGGTGTCCAGGTTTTCGACGCCTTCAACTTCGGTGGCAATTGGGAGGCTTCCTACGCCGCCATGATCGGCAACGGCAACGGCCTGAATTTCAGTGACAACAACAACGACAAGGACGTGTACCTGTACGCTGCACTGGAGCAGGTTTACGGAGGTGCCGGGCCGCGCCGGGAAGGGCTGAAGATGTTCGCCTGGAGCCACAATGGCGTGCGCACGGCCGATTTGACCAACGACGGCACGCATAACCCGGAGGACTACGACCGCGACCGTTACGGCGTCGGTATCAAGTTCCTGCGTAACGGCTGGCGGGCCTCCGCCGAGTATATGTGGGGCGAAGGCATGATCTGGCAGGCCCCGCACAACCCATCGTTCGGCCTCGGCCCGGGCCAGGGCAATCCGAACGCGCCGGGCAATGGGGCGTTTGCCGAAGCCAACGGGTACTACGTCGAGGGCGGCTATCGCTTCCCCGGCACCGGCTGGGAATTGGACGCGCGCTACGACGTGTACAACCGACTGGACGGCGACCGCTTCGAAATCAAATTTGACCGCGTTACGCTGGGCGTGCAGTACTTCTTCAACCCCAGGGTCCGCGTGGCGGTCAACTACGAGTTCCGCAGCGGCGAGGCGCAGAACTTCCCGGCCGGAGCAGGCCCGAACGCGAACGTCGATGGAATCGGCGACGTGATCGGCGTGCAGGTAACCGGTATCTGGTCACAATAATCCGCGTCTGCGCGGTTTCCGCGAGGCGTCCCGGCGGCACAGCCGGGACGCCGGGACCCGGCGACAACCCGTCGAACCTGCGACTGGCCGCGGCAACGGACCGCGCCATAAACTACCCGGAATATGACCACCGCTAATCGCCGCACGAGTTTCCCTTTCGGCTCCAGCCCGCGGCTGGTGCTGCTGGCCACCCTGACGCTTTTTCTCGGCATCCCGATTGTGGCGCTGCCGGAAACCAAAGCGGGCCCGCGCGATCCGCGTGAGTTCTTCTTTGCCCAGAGCTTCGGCGATCTGCCGGAGGAACTGGCGGAGGCCCGTGAGGCGGGCAAGCTCGGCCTGTTGCTGTTTTTCGAACAGGAGGGTTGCCCCTACTGTGAACGCATGCTGAAGACCATCCTCAACCAGCCTGAGGTGCAGGACTGGTACCGCGAGCGCTTCGTGAGCATCGCGGTAGATATCAACGGGGACGTTGAACTGACAGATGTCGACGGGATCACTCTGCCGTCCAAGGTCTTCGCGGCGCATCGCCGGGTCACCACGACCCCGACAATCTCATTCATCGACCTGAGCGGCGCCGAAGTCCATCGACGCGTGACCATGGTAAGCGGAGTCGGTGAGTTCATGATGATGGGGCAATACATCGCCGAGGGTCGCTACACCGATACCTCATGGAAGGACTACGCGGGCGAGCATCCGGAGGTCGTGAACAGCGCAACGGTGCAGCAGGTGGTCGATTTTCGCCTGGAGGCCGCGGCGGCCGCGGCCAGCGGCGTGAACCTGCTGCTGGCGGTAACTCGCGAGGGCTGCCGCTACTGCGCACTGTTGCGCAGGGAATTCCTCGCACCCATGGTTCGCAGTGGCGAGTACGTCGACAGGGTGCGAATCCGCGAGATGATGATGGAGCCGGACACCCCTGTCACGGACTTTTCCGGGCAGGTGACAACGACAGCGAAAATAGCGGCGCGCTACGGCGTCACCATCACACCCACAGTGCTGCTGCTGGATGCTTCCGGCAATAGCCTGGGGCCGCCGATTACCGGCATCAACAACGCCGAGATGTACGGATTCTATCTTGACCAGGCCATCTCGGAGGCCGCAGCAGCCCGGCCCACGGAGCAGCAACGAGAGGAGTGACGATTATGGACTGGACGCCCGTCTACAAGGTTTCCGCTTTGGCATTCCTGATTGGGATCGTCTTTGGCGCAGTCGCGAACAAGACGAATTTCTGCACCATGGGCGCGGTCAGTGACTGGGTCAATATGGGCGACAAAAACCGGCTGCGCGCTTGGTTCCTGGCCATCGGCCTGGCCATGATCATTAGCCAGATCATGAGCAGGACAGGCCTGGTCGACCTCGGCGATGCCATCTACCTGACGCCCAATTTCGGCTGGCTCAGCTATCTGCTCGGCGGATTCCTGTTCGGCATTGGCATGACACTGGCTTCTGGCTGCGGGCAGCGCACGCTGGTGCGGGTCGGTGGCGGTAACCTCAAATCACTGGTCACAATGCTGTTCCTGGCGCTGACGGCCTACATGACCATGCGCGGATTGCTCGCTCTCGTCCGTGTAAACGTCATCGAGGTCACCAACGTCGGTCTCGCCGCCGGCAGTCAGGGGATGGACAGCCTGCTCGGCGCAGCGCTCGGCATCAAGAATCGCGCGGCGCTCACCTGGGCCGTGGCGGGCACACTGGGTGGCGGGCTGATCATGTATGCGCTGTGGAGCGCGGATTTCCGGCGGAGCCTGGACAACCTTTTGGCCGGCATCGTGATTGGCCTGATTATTCCCGCCGGCTGGTACGTTACCGGTGTGGTCGGGTTCGACGACTTCGAACCGGTGCGCCTGGAGTCTTACACCTTCATCGCTCCTACCGCGGACAGCCTGCAATACCTGATGACCTATACGGGGTCCACGATAAACTTCGGCATATCTGCCGTCTTCGGCGTGATCCTGGGTTCCTTCCTCTATGTCATCCTGACGGGGAAGTTCCGAGTCGAGTATTTCGTGGGGCGCGATGACCTGCTGCGCCACATCTTCGGCGGAATGCTGATGGGCTTCGGTGGCGTGCTGGCGCTGGGCTGCACAGTCGGCCAGGGCATCACCGGCATGTCGACGCTCGCTCTTGGCTCGCTGATGGCGCTGGTGAGCATCATCTTCGGCAGCGCACTGACCATGAAGGTGGAGTACTACCGTCTCGACGACATGGGTTTTCCGGCCGCGCTGCGGCACGCGCTAGCCGATATGCGACTGATGCCGGCGCCCAGGACCAACGTCGGCTCGGGTTGACCCCGCGCCGATCGTGAAGGCCGTGAGGAGAGTGGGCGCGAACTAAAGCTTCAGCTGGGTCTTCTTGCCGTCCGCCATGAACTTGCTGATGTCTTTCATCGCGCCGTCGAGGCGGCTCGCCATTTTGCTGTAGTCCGAATATTTCTTCACCTGTTTGCGCTCGTAGACCATTTCCCCGTCATCCATCGTGATCAGGGTGGTAACCACCATGCCGGGGTTGGCTTTCAACTGGGCTTCAACGCCCTTCTTGTCCAGGGCACGCAGGTTTACGGTCGTGCCATCCGCTGCTTTGCCGTCGATGCGGGAGCCCACCTGCTGAACACTGCTCAGGTTATACATGCTGTCCTTGTAAATCATGGTTTTTTCGGCGGTATAGACCTTGGTGCTGCCGCAACCGGCTAGCGCAATCATGCCAACGGCCAGCAGGAAGACGAAAATGTATCGGGAAGAAGTGAGGGCGGTACGCATTGCGCCGCGGGTATCAGCGGTCATGGGTGCTTTCTCCGAGTGGGGTTATTGACTGACCTCAAGGTACGCCTGAGCAGGGGGTATTTCAACCTTCTTCGCCCCGGTCCTGTGCTCAGTCCTGCGGCACCGGACGCTGGCGCCCGTCGCCCTTGTAGCCATCGCTCTCGGGCATGGTGTACTGGCCGCCGACCACGTTCCGCGGACCGTAGCGGTAGACCCGTCGCTTCGTGCCATCCAGTTCCCACTCCCAGTCCGTCTCCCGCGTGTTGAGCTTGTAGGTCTCCGAATGACTGTACCCGGAGTAAGGCCAGCCGTAACCCCCGTAGGGGCCCCAGTAGCCGTAGGCGGAGGGATAGCGCCAGTAGGCCGAGCGGCTGTAGTAACCCGGGTGGTGCCAGCCCGTTCCGTAGACCACCGACGATCCCGTGTAGTACTTGCCGTAGTAGCCGCCGGTGCTGGTGTAGGCGATGCGCCCCGTGCTGTCGTCGAATGTACCCACCCGGACGAAAGTCACGTTGTAGGCCGGATCGGTCGCAGGAATAGTGTAGATGGCCTCGGGTACTTCGCGTGCCGGCGCCCAGGGCCCGTTGGGACTCCCCGCGCGGTACCAGGCGCCCTCGTGGCACAGGTAGTAGAAGTTGTTGTGCAGCAGCACCTGGTAGGGCGTGTTTTCTCCCCGTCTCAGCACCGTGCCCTCGATCGCAACGAACTGCGGCTCGCCGAACCAGGGAACCGTCAGCCCGTCACCCGCATTGACGGAGACGGAGCGGGTCTGCGGCTGCTTGACTTCCTCCGCCGCTTGCAGGGCTTGCTCGGTGCCCGGAACGGAAGCCAGCACGCGCGCTTTGGCGTGGTCGGGCGGAATCGACGCGAACCTGGCCGGCAGTTCCCGCACGGCATACCACTTGCGGTTGACGTCCTTGGTAGTGAACCAGCGCCCTGCCAGCGCCAGGTAGTAGCGCCCGCCCAGCCTGAACAGGTCATGCGCGGTGTTCGAGACGAATTGTAATCCGGTATCCGCGACAGGCTCCCAAACCATCTTGCCGTCAATCAGCACCAGCTCGGTCGGTTCGTAACTGATCAATATGGGCAGCGGCGATGTCGCGGGCATGCGCGGCGGTATCGCCTCGGCCACCTCCGGCCAGTCGGAGTTCAGCTGCAGCGTGAGGAAGTCGTCGGGCAAATCAGTGGTGCTGATCCAGTTGCCGCTGGACAGCATGTTGTTGCGCAGCCAGTAGCCCTCATCCAGCAGAAACCAGGAGCGACTGGCAAGGTCGTGAAAGACCGTCCAGTCGGTGTTGACCACGAATTCCAAGCGGGTGCTCTCGATCGCGACCCGCACAGGAGGGCCGTCGATCAGCATCAACTGCATGGGCTTCTCGGTGACGACGATGCGCGGCGGGTCGAAGTTCAGCTGCGCGGCGCTCAGCGCGGAGACTGAACAGAGCCAGAGCAACAGCAAGCTGAGTCGCACAGGGGTGGTTCGCGGCATAAGGGATTCTCTGGGGTGACGCAGTGCCTGGAGCGCGCACCATAGCAGGGAACACCCCGAGCAGCCAATGGCGGGCGCGCGCCAGCCCTAAGCGGCGCTTCTGAACCGCGCTGTCCAGGACTCTGGCGCAGG
>JAPHSB010000359.1 GCA_026193295.1 Lysobacterales bacterium | reverse complement strand
ATACCTCATACCGAATTCGCGAAAGACGGCGTGGTGAAACTGGAGTTCATCTGGGCAGCGCTCGATTGCCCCGGTTATTTCGCCGTGATCAACGCCATGGGCAGCAAGGGGGAGAAGATCCTCACCGGCCGCATGGCAGTGGAGCAAGTGGCACCTGTCCGAGGGTCGTGTGTCACCGGTGGTCTGGGAGCAGGTCACCCAACTCCGCACTGGCAGCACCTGCGGCTGGTAAGCCAAGAGTCACCGGGGAGCATGTTCTCCCCGGTGGCGGATAGGATCTCCCGGGAGTTGCTTTTGGCGGCGCCAGCGAGGGTTTTGCGTGGATCAGTCGCGCGCTGTCATGCTCTTGCTGGTTCTGTGGCCGCTGCCGATCTGGCTGGGGGACACGAATGTTGGGGGTGTTTCGATGCATGGCCCCGGTCGCCGAGAGGGCCGTTACGAATTGGTGTCAGACTCTCGGCGTAGTCGCGTTGCGAAAGGTCAGATGCGTTCGGGACTATCTCTTTAACACGCGGCGAAACTCGCGCACCATCCGGGCCGGGTCGGCGCCGGTGCCGGTTTCCGAGTCTCTGGAAAAAGCCCTCGGCTGGCAGGAGCCAGCCGAATAAGGGTCAATCCATTCGCGTCGCCACGACCTTCTGGAACAGCCCGGCGAAGATCGTCTCCTTGTGCCAGCTGAAGTGGCCCGGCTCGTTCGCGAACTCCTGAATCTCGCTCCGCCACAGTCGTTTGGCAAAGGGCTCCAGCGTATCGAATACGATACTGGTAATCAGCTTCAGTGGGTGCCACCAGCGCGGCTTGTGGTAGTCGACGAATACGACCTTGCCTCCCGGGTTCACTTTTTCCAGGAGCAGGTTCACGATTTTGAACTTGTAATCGTCGGGAACCTCATGCAGCAGGAAGTAGCAGCACACCACGTCGAAGGGTCGACCGGCAAAATCCAGAATGTTGGTGTGATGCACGCGGGCGTTGGGAAACTCCCGGAGTTTGCTCCCTACGCTACGTACCTGAACAGCCGCAACATCGACGACGTCCAGGCTGCCCTCGGGACCGATGTGCGCCGCCAGGTTGGGTGCAAAACTGCCGTAGACCGACGCGGGCTGGAGTACGCTCTGGCCGGGCTGGATCTCGGCGAACGCCAGCTTCTGCAGCTTGCGATGCTGTTGCCAGAGAATGGTCCTGACCACGAATTCGCGATCCAGCAACTGGACGTTGCGGGGGTTCAGATAGCACCAGTAATAGGTGTCCTGCAGGTAGGACGGAATTTCCGGGCCCTTGGCCGGGGTCGATGCCCGCTGGGGGGCGTCCACTCTGGAACTGGGCGGAAGGGTGATGGCGTCTGAAGGGTAGGGGTATGTCGTCGAGCGGGCGACATCGTCCATGTTGGTTTCCTTGATCGTGTCCTTGTTTGGGGCGCGTGCCTGATGGTATGGGCAAAACTCTAGCGGACTCTATCGGCCTGTGTCGCCTGCTACCATGACCTGCATCAATGCACTGGTCTGGACAGACAAATAAGGCCTGACAAGGCTATAAACCGAGACTCCGGGCGATATTCTCGACCTGTTCGCGGGTGGCGCGATCCATCCTCGCGACCCGGCCCCAGTTGCGATCGGTTTCTGCGGCCAGTTTGTTGGTGGCGTCGATGCCCATCTTGCCGCCCAGGCCGGGCCTGGGGCTGGCGAAGTCCAGGTAGTCGATCGGGGTGTTGTCCACCAGGACGCTGTCGCGGACGGGGTCGGCGCGCGTGCTGACAGCCCAGATGACTTCCTTCCAGTTGCGCACGTCGATGTCATCATCGGTGACGATGATCGTCTTGGTGTATGTGAATTGTCGCAGACAGGACCAGATGCCGAACATGATCCGGCGCGCGTGGCCCGGGTACTGCTTGCGGATACTGACCAGCGCCATGCGGTAGGAACATGCTTCGGGGGGCAGATAAAAGTCCACCACTTCGGGGAAGTGCTCCTGCAGCAGCGGGATGAACATCTCGTTCAGGGCGGAGGCCATGATCGAGGGCTCGTCCTCGCCCGGCTTCCCCATGTAGGTCGTCAGGTATACCGGATCCGTGCGGTGACTGATTCGGTCCACGGTGAATACCGGGAAGTCAGCGGTGGAGTTGTAGTAACCCGTGTGGTCGGCAAACGGGCCCTCGGTTGCCGTTTCACCCGGCGCGATGTGTCCTTCGAGCACGATTTCGGCGCCGTGCGGGATGGGCAGGCCGGAAAGCTTGGATTCAACGATCCGGCTCCTGCGGCCGCGCAGCAGGCCGGCGAACTGGTATTCGGACAGGTTGTCCGGAATGGGCGTCACCGCGGCCAGCAGGGTCGCCGGGTCGGCGCCGATGACGACCGCGAGCGGAAAGGGTTTGCCGGGGCTTGCCTGCTGGAATTCGCGGAAGTCCTGGGCCCCACCGCGATGGGCGAGCCATCGCATGATCAGCTTGTTTGCGCCGATCAGCTGCTGACGGTAGATGGCCAGGTTGACCCGCGGCTTGTTGGGGCCGCGCGTTATGACGATGCCCCAGGTGATCAGCGGGCCGGCATCCTCCGGCCAGCAGGTTGATACGGGCAGCCGGCCCAGGTCGACATCCGCGCCATCCATCACGTTCTCGCTCCAGGGCGCGCGGTCCTTGCGCACCGGATTGACATGGGCCAGCCGAGCAAATCCGGGGATGGCCTCGAGCGTGGAGCGCAGGCCATCGGGCAGATTGGGATGTCGCAGGAACGCCAGGTCCTTGCCCAGTTCGCGCAGCTGCTGCCGGGATTCCAGTTCCAGGGCGGCCAGGATGCGCTCCTCGTTACCAAACAGGTTACCCAGAACGGGCATGTCGTGGCCCTGGATGTCTTCAAACAGCAGCGCCGGCCCGTTGCCGACCAGGCTGCGGTGGCAAAGCCCGGTTACCTGCAGTCGCAGTGAGACAGGCTGAGTCACGGTCTTCAACTGGCCGGTGGCGCCCAGCGCGCGCGTAAACTGGCGCAGATCGCTCCAGGCCTTTCGGTTGACCTGGCGCTGGTGATGATCAAGCAGCTTGTGAATCGTCATGGTCCATTCCTGCCCGCTGGAGCAAATAGCCGTTGCAGGCGCCTGCCGGCAGCAGGCTGATTAGCTCCTGTTGCAGGACCTCAGGGCCAGCGCCGTTTCTCGCCTCATCGAAGATTTCGATGATTCTCGGTGAACCCTGGCTCTGCGGGCTGATTCGCAACACGTCTACGCCAAGTGCTTCGAGTTCGGGCAACTGCCCGAGGACGCTGTGGGTCTGAGCCGACTGCGTCTGGATGCCATTGAGCACCAGGAATTCCTGGCCGTCGCGGGTCTCGAGCATGCGGCCGTCCGGATAGTCGAGACACTTGAACTGGCAGTCGTCCTTGGGCAGGTTGTGGGAGCGCGCGGTATAGCAGCGAGCCGAGTAAGCCAGCGGCAGGCGGCCCAGCGCGAACACTTCCGTTTCCACCCTTTCGGGCCGCATTGATTGCAGGTCGCGCAGCGTATCCAGTCCCAACTCCACGGGCAGGACCCAGCGCCTCAGCCCTTTGCGGGCCAACAGGCGGAGGCTGCGAAGGTTGTATAGGTTGATACCGGGGCCCGTTACGAATTCCTTGCCGGCGGCTGACAACATCTGGATGGCCGCGACATCGTTCGCTTCGACCATGAATTCGTCGTTGCCGCAGAGTTTTCTCAGGGAGCCGACTTCCGAGGCCGCTTCCAGCAGGGTCAGGGACGACAGAAGCACCTCCTTGCCGCTTTGTCTGAGTTCCCGGCCGATGGCCAACCAGTCCTCCGGCTTGATCAATCGCCGCTTGGAACAGACGGCTTCACCGAGGTAAACAATTTCCGCGGGGCTGTGGGCCAGTTGATCGTAGAACTCGAAAACCCGCGGGCGTTCCCAGAAATACTGGATGGGCCCGATGGACAGTCTCATCTTGCGCGCCGCCTACTGCCAGGGCCGGTGGTATGCGCCCAGGGTGGTCTGGGTGCCTTCGGACACGCTGCCCAGCGCCCGCATCCATTGGTCCCTGGGCCGATAGCTCGCCGGATCCTGCAGGCAATGGTCGATGGCCGCGCGCATCACCGCGGTTACCTGGGCCACGTAGGCGGGACTGCGCTGACGCCCCTCCACCTTGATGGCACTGACGCCGATTTCCCTGAGTCGGGGCAAAATAGACAGCGTATTGAGGCTGGTCGGTTCCTCGAGAGCGTAGAACACGTGTTCGCCAACCCGGAACCGGCCTTTGCACAAGGTGGGGTAGCCCGCCTTTTCCCCTTCGCCGAAGTGATCGATCAATACGCCGTTGAGGCGCGTATCGGTGCCGTCACCGGTTTCTTCCCAGCGCACGTGGGAGGCCGGCGAACAGGCCCCGTACGTGTTCGGTGATCGGCCGGTTGCATAACTGGACAGCAGGCAGCGACCTTCAACCATCACGCACAGGCTGCCAAAGCCGAACACCTCCACCGGGATGGGGGACTCGCGGACGACGTGCGCCACCTGGCCGATCGACAGGACTCGCGGCAGGACCACGCGCCTGACGCCAAAATTTTCGTGATAGAAGCGGATGCCTTCCGCCGTGGTCACGGACGCCTGGACCGAGACGTGCAGGCGCAAGTCCGGCCAGCGCCCGCACGCGTAGTCCATCACGCCCATGTCGGCGACGATCAGGGCATCGACGCCGTAGTCCGCTGCCTGATCCACTGCGGCCTGCCAGCGGGAGAATCCCTCAGGGCGGGGAAAGGTATTGACCGCGACAAAAATTTTTCTGCCCCTGTCCTGGGCATAATGCACGGCCTTTTCAAAGGTCCGGCCGGTGAAGTTCAGTCCGCTGAAATGACGTGCGTTGGTATCGTCCTGGAAGCCGACGTAGACCGCGTCAGCACCGTTGTCCACGGCGGCTTTCAGTGAAGGCAGGTTTCCGGCGGGGCAAACGAGTTCCATTTCCTTCCCGTTGGGCGAGTGACTTCTCATTCTAGTGACGGGATCGGTGGCTAAGTTGACCAGAGTCAAGGTGCTGCCGAATCGAGAAAATACACTTGAACGTTAACCTGTTTGAGCCAAATCATGCGGTCGGTTCCCGACATCATCCATCCAGTGGCCAGGAAGCTGATCGGTATGCCGGGGCGCGTTGTGCCGTATTCAGCCCAACGCCCCGCGCTCACAATGGCGCTGAACCAGGCGTTCCGTGAGCCATTGCGGCATGGTGAGCTGGCGTTTCTGAAGGGCAGCAAGATTCGAATCCTGGTGACAGACCTTTGCCTGGACTGGCTGATCCAGGTCGAGGCCGATAGCATCGTCGCCATCGACCGGACGCTGCCTGAAGATGTCAGCATCAGAGGCAACGGCCTGGACTTCATTCTGCTCGCGACCCGGCGGGCCGATCCGGACACGCTGTTTTTCCAGCGCCGGATTCGCGTCGAAGGGGATACCGAGCTCGGGTTGGGCGTCAAGAATACGATGGACAGCATGGATTGGGACGATCTGCCCATGCCGCTGCGGAGGCTCCTGCAGGGGGTAAGCCGCGTCCTGGAAAAGCTGCATTTTCTGACACGACGCCTGGTGTAGTCACCTATACTCTGCAGCCATTCCGGCTATACGGTTGTGTAATGAGTTCGATCCACGAGACGCTCCGGCGGGTTTTCGGCCTGCAGGATTTTCGACCCCACCAACAGGAAATCATCGACCAGGTGATGGGCGGTGGAGACGCGTTCGTGCTGATGCCCACCGGTGGCGGCAAGTCTCTCTGCTACCAGCTGCCCGCCGTTCATTGCGGGGGGCTGTGTATCGTCGTTTCGCCGCTGATTTCGTTGATGAAGGACCAGGTGGACGCTCTGTTGGCCAACGGGGTGAGCGCGGCCATGTACAACTCCAATCTGGACGCAGCCACCGCCCGGTCGGTGCTCGCCAGACTGCACGCCGGTGATCTGGACCTCCTCTACGTGGCTCCCGAGCGCATGATGCGGCCCGGTTTCATCCACAGTCTGGAATCCCTCACGGTCGGTTTGATCGCGATCGACGAGGCCCACTGCGTTTCGCAGTGGGGCCACGATTTCCGGCCGGAATATGCCGCGCTCGGCGAACTCCGCGCCCATTTTCCGCAGACACCCTTCATTGCGCTGACCGCGACCGCGGACCCCCAGACGCGCCAGGACATCGTGAACGTACTGGGGCTTCAGAGCGCGCGCTGGTTCATCACCGGCTTCGACCGGCCGAACATCCGCTACACCGTTCTGGAAAAACATCAACCACAGGGCCAGTTGCTGCGCTTTCTGCAGAAGCGCGAAAACGAATCGGGCATCGTTTATGCGCTCTCGCGCAAGCGGGTCCAGGAAATCGCGGATTTCCTGGCGGAGCGTGGTTACTCGGCCGCGGCTTATCACGCCGGATTGCCGGCGGCGACGCGCAGGGATGTGCAGGAGCGATTCGTCCGTGATGACGTGTCCATCGTCGTCGCCACCGTGGCGTTCGGCATGGGCATAGACAAGCCAAACGTCCGCTTCGTGGTGCATTACGATCTGCCGCGCCACCTGGAGGGCTACTACCAGGAAACAGGCCGCGCAGGTCGCGATGGATTGCCGGCGGAAGCCCTGCTGTTGTTTGGCCTGCAGGATCTCGCCACGGCGCGTTTTCAACTCGAGCAATCGGCCAACGAGCAGCAAAAGCGTATCGAGTCACACAAGCTCAATGCCATGGCCGGCTTCGCCGAGAGCCTGACCTGCCGCCGCCGCGTGCTGCTCGGCTACCTGGGGGAGTCGCTGGACCAGGACTGTGGCAACTGCGACATCTGCCTCGACCCGCCCGAGCGTTTCGATGCCACCGAGGCCGCGCGCAAGGTTCTGTCCTGCGTGTATCGCCTCGGCCAGTCATTTGGCATCAAGCAGGTGGTGGACGTGCTGCGCGGCGCCGATAACGAGCGCATCCGCAAATTCAGCCACGACCGGCTTTCGACCTACGGCATCGGCATGGAGTACTCGCACGCCGAGTGGCTGTCAATTGTTCGCCAGTTGATCCACCAGGGCTACCTGGTGCAGGACATCGCGGCGTTCTCGGTGCTGAAACTCACAGCACCGGCGGCGCGGGTGCTGCGGGGTGAGGAAGCGGTGGAGCTGGCGCGGCCCCGCGTCAAGGAGAAGGCTCGGAAGAAGCCGGCGGGTGCGGCCTCCGATCTCAATCGGGACGATCTGCAAGTGTTCGAGGCTCTGCGCGAACTGCGCAAGCGCCTGGCGGACGAGCGCGGCGTTCCGCCCTACGTGATCTTCGGTGACGCCACCCTGGTGGAGATGAGCCGCAGGCGCCCTGCCAGCGATGCGGAGTTGCTCGACATCAACGGGGTAGGGCAGGTCAAGCTGGAGCGTCACGGCGAGGCGTTCCTGCAGACGATAGCCGCTGCCGGCGACGCCTGACTGCCGGCAGGGTCAGGACGCCGGTACCCGGCTACCCGAGGCTCCGCTCAGCGCTCTGTTACCAGGTAGGTGGCGAAGCTCGCCAGCCAGTGGCTGCCCTCGTAATGCTCCGCGGAAACTGCCGCGATACCGGTTGTTGCGTGGATGTCGGCGGCGGCCAACAGGGAGGGAATGCGTGGATCGCTGTCCGGCAATGCCGCCGCGATGTTGCGCAGGTTCCAGGCCCGCGAGAGGTTGACCCCGTCAAGATGCACCAGCTTGCCATCGCTTGGGTCGTTGACAATTCCGACGGCCAGCCAGTCGGCACGCCCGTCGCGGGGGAGATCCGGTAAAAAGCCCCCAAGCCATGCCGCGAACTCGTCCCGGGGCAGTATGCGGCGCATCAGGTCCGCTTCCATCAGGCAGGGCGACAGGAAGTCCTCACCCGAGGGTTCGTAGCTGAGCGGGCAGTTCCGGTCCTCGCGGTGGAATGCGTTGGAACGCTCGGTCAGCAGTGCAGCCATGGCCCGGTTGTCGGCCACCCGTGCCCAATCCAGCATCAGCCCGAACGCGAACATGCTCTGGTTGTGGGTGCCCAGGCGAATGGCATATGCCAGCTTGGGCAGCCAGGACACAACCTGGGCGACGATTACCTCCTCCAGCGGCAGCAGGGTCTGCAGCCAGGCTTGTGCGCGAGGATCATCCCACTCCCTTAGTTCCGCGGTCAGTTGCAGGAACCAGGCAATGCCGTATGGGCGCTCAAAACTGCTCCGGTTCTCGCCCTGAAAGTACGCCACCTCGCGGGCGATACCGGCGGGCGTGAAGCTGCGGTTGAGTGCCTGCGTGATTTCCTCGCTCAGATCAGCAGGCATTTTCGCCGCTGGTGTCGTTCGCAGCAGGCGGACCAGGAGCCAGTGACCGTGCACGGCCGAGTGCCAGTCGAAACAGCCGTAAAACACCGGGTAGAGCTGCGAGGGCGTTTGGGCATCGGCGTCGTCGTTCAGCACGTGGGCGATCTTGTTGGGGTATTGCCGATGAACGCAGTCCAGTGCCAGGCGCGCGAAACGTGCGGCCAGCGCGGGGTCAACCGCCGTTATGGTTGCCTTGGGCGCGTTCGTGCCGGCGGCCAGGCTGGCTGAAAACAGGATGCAGGCAAGAAAGGTTGAAAGTTTCATGTCTATGGCCAGAGGCTGTTTATAATGCTTGCGGAGTCTTCACAACAATCGATTATAAGGAAAAGACCGTGGGTCCATTCAATCGCTTTTTCCGTCGCATCATCCTGTTCATCGTCATCGTCATCGTCGGCGGCGTGCTTGCTCCAGCGATGTCGGCCGCAGACGGCGACTCGCCGGCCCGTCACCTGTTTCCAAGCTTGAGTGGCAATATCGTGGCCGAGCGCGTGTTGGTGGGTCTCTCGCAACCGGCCGCCATCCAGTTCCTGCCGGACGGCCGAGCGCTGGTGGCACAACGTGACCGCGGCGTGGTCACGCTGGCTGATTTCAGCAGCGGCGAAACAACAGAAGTGCAGGGTTTGCCACGTTTGGTCGTTTACGGTGATGCCGGCGTGCACGACATCGAGTTGCACCCCGACTACGCGAAGAATGGTTGGGTCTACATCAGCTACACTGACGGCGAGGAAGTACACGCCACCGCGGCGCTCGACCGTTTCCGCCTGGATGGCAGCAAGGCTGTTGATGTTGAACGGTTGTTCACGGCCGACGCTTATTCCGAGGACGCCTATCACCTGGCCGCACGTATCGCCTTCGTGGATGGCTATCTCTACGTTGCGTTCGGCGATCGGCAGCACCCTCCGAAGGCACAGGACAACAGCAATCATGCGGGTGCCGTGGTGCGGTT
>JAPHSB010000003.1 GCA_026193295.1 Lysobacterales bacterium | reverse complement strand
GGCGTTATTCGACGGGCGCCGCTGGCCTGCGCCGGTCCCCTGCTGAGTCGCGAGCTCGATGCGCTGCACAAGGCCCTGCAGGAGCCGTTGCGCCCGCTGCTCGCCATCGTGGGCGGCTCCAAGGTCTCGACCAAGCTGACCGTGCTGGAGACGCTGCTGGACAAGGTGGATGAACTCATCGTCGGCGGCGGGATCGCCAACACGTTCATTGCCGCATCGGGTCATGACGTCGGCAAGTCGCTGTACGAACCGGATCTGATTCACGAGGCACAGCGCCTGATCCGGAAGGCGCATGCCGGCGGCGGCTCTATTCCGATCCCGCGGGACGTCGTCGTGGCCAAGTCCTTCTCTGCGGATGCCCGGCCTTTGGTGCGCAGCGTCGACGAGGTTGGCCCCGATGACATGATCCTGGACATCGGCCCGCTGACCGCGGTCGAGTATGCGGAGATCATCGCCGGGGCCGGTACCCTCATCTGGAACGGTCCTGTCGGCGTGTTCGAATTTCCAGCATTTGCGGCGGGCACCCGCGCCATGGCCGAGGCCATCGAACGCTCGGAAGCCTTTAGCATCGCGGGTGGGGGCGACACGCTGGCGGCCATCGACCAATTCGGAGTAACTGACGCCATCAGTTACATTTCGACGGGTGGTGGCGCCTTTCTCGAGTTCGTGGAAGGCAAGACACTGCCGGCGGTCGCGGCGCTGGAGGCGGTCGCCCGCTGACACACGGCGCCGGGTTTTCGGTAGTCCGCATAGCGGGGCTTCGATCCCGGTAGCTGCATTGCGTGAACAATTGGTGGCCGACTGGTAGGATAACCATCGTTGCCTTTTGCGGAGCATTCCATGAACCTTACTTTCCGTCGCTTCAACCCTTTGCTCGCCCTCGCGGCGAGCGTGATTGCCGTTTTATTGGTTGGCTGCGCTCCCAGTGTGAAGGTTCGCAGCGATGCGGACCCGGGCGTCAACATGAGCCAGTACCAGAGCTACGATTTTTTCAGCCAACTGGGCGTCGAGGGCGACAGTTATTCCAACCTGGTGGGGCGCCATTTCCGCGACGCCATCAGCTCACAGATGGACATGCGAGGGTACAGTAAATCCGACACGCCTCAGCTGCAGATCAACGTCTCAATTGGTGCCGAGGAAAAGGTCCGCGTGAACACCTACCAGGATCCGTACCTCTACGGTGGCTACTACGGGGGTCACGGTTACGGATACATGGGCAGCCCCTGGGGCTATCCGACGACCACGCGGACCACCGTGAGCCAGTATACCGAGGCGAATGTCTACATCGACATGGTGGATGCCAGCGAGCACAAGCTGGTGTGGCAGGGCGTCGCGACGTTCACCTTGACGGACAAGATGCAGGAACAATTGCGTGAAACGGTCTACAACACGGTAGACAAGGTGTTTGCCAAGTATCCCGTACCGGCGCCTGCCACCAAATGACGGCCCGCCATCGCGCTTTTGCCTGGACCCGTTGTTGGGCCCGTGGGCGCTCACTGAGAACCGTTGGCCTGCCCCTGCTGGTTTGCTGCCTTGCGCTCACTGCGGTTGGCTGTTCTTCCGGCCTTGCCGTGCGTAGCGACGAAGACCCCAGCGCCGACTTCAAGCGATACCAAACCTGGAATTTCTTCGATCCGATGGGCGTCGAGGGTGGTTACAATTCGCCAATTTTCGGTGAGCTTTTTCGTGAAGCCATTACTCGCGAAATGAGGGAGCGTGGCTATCGACTGGCCGAAAATCCGGACCTCCTGATCAACGTCACTTTCAAAAGCGATGACAAGGTCAAGATGACCGCTTACACCACCCCTTACATGAGTGGCGCTTACTACGGCCGCCCAGGCGGAGCTTCCTATGGCTCGGCTGTGGGTGTGGGCGTGGGTGTGGGCAAGCGTGCCACGAAAACCACGGAAGTGTCGGTGTTTATCGACCTCGTGGACAGCCAGAAACGCCAAATCAGCTGGCAGGGCGTGGCCGTGACCGACGCCAATGACAAGGTTGCCCAGCAGCTGCGGGATGCGATCTTCACTGCGGTCAACAGGGTGTACGACCTCTACCCGTATACGGCGTCACGCTAGAACCATCACAGGCCCGGCGGTGCTCCGTGCCCCGGGCTCATTTCCGGGGTGGCTTTTCACGTTTCACGAAACGTCGCGGCGGGCGGCGCCCAAAATACATACCGGTCCCGTCATCAATTGCACTTATAATCGCCGCCATGAACTTCGATATCGAAACCAAGGGCAGTCATCTGCGACGCACCAAGATCATTGCCACCTTGGGCCCATCAACCGACGACCCCAAGGTCATGGAGGGGCTCATACTGGCAGGTGCCAATGTGTTCCGTCTCAACATGTCGCATGGTACTACTGCGGACCAGATGAAGCGTGCCGCCCTGGTGCGCGAGGTCTCAGGACGACTGGGTCGCGAGGTAGCCCTGCTGGCGGACCTGCAGGGTCCGAAGATTCGCGTCGAGCGGTTCGAGCATGGCAGCGTCGATTTGCAGCCTGGTCAAGAGTTCACGCTCGATGCCGAGGATTCCTCAACGCCCGGCGACCGTGAACGCGTCGGCGTGAGTTACAAGGACTTGCCGCGTGATGTGAAGCCGGGCGACATCCTGTTACTTGACGATGGCATGATCTCGATGACCGTCGAGTCGGTGGTTGGTGAAAAGGTGCACTGCAGGGTGGAGCACGGCGGTTCCCTCAAGGATCGCAAGGGGCTGAATCTGAAGGGCGGCGGATTGTCGATTGCCGGCCTCGCCGAGCATGATCTTCCACATATCGAGCTGGCCGCGCAAATGGATGTCGATTTCCTGGCGGTGTCCTTTGTCAGTGATGAAAACGACATCAACCGCGCCCGCAAATTGTTGCGGAAAGCCGGCAGCAGGGCGGCGCTGGTTGCGAAGATCGAGCGCATCGAGGCCGTCAAGAACCTCGAGGAAATCTGTGATGCCTCGGATGTCATCATGGTGGCCCGGGGCGATCTCGGCGTGGAAATCGGGGACGAGGAACTGCCCGGCCTGCAGAAGCGCATCACTCGCACGGCGCTGAGGCACAACCGGGTGGTGGCGACCGCCACCCAGATGATGCAATCGATGATCGAAAACCCGGTTCCGACGCGGGCGGAGGTGCTGGATGTCGCCAATGCCGTGATAGACGGGACCGACGCGGTGATGCTCTCCGCCGAGACTGCCGTCGGCAAATATCCGGTGCGGGTGATCGAGGCAATGAACCGGATTTGCCTTGGCGCAGAGCGACACTTCGCACTTGAAGGTGCAGTGACCCAGTTGAATGTCAGGTTCCAGAGGATCGACCAGGCCATCGCGATGGCCGCGATGTTCATGGCCACAAATCTCTCGGTGCAGGCGATTGTCGCGCTCACCGAATCGGGATCTACGGCCCAATGGCTTTCGCGAGTGCGGTCGGCGGTTCCGATTTATGCCTTTTCACCAAACGCCGCCAGCCGCCGGCGAATGGCGATATTCCGCGATGTCTACCCGGTGCACCTCGAGAGCCGGAGCGCCGATGGGGATCGGGTGATCCAGGACGCCCTGCAAAAACTCTGGCGATCCGGCGCCGTCACGGCCGGCGACCGCGTCATCGTCACGATGGGCGACCAGACCGGGAAGTCCGGTGGCACCAACGCGTTGCGCCTGATCAAGCTGGACAAGGAAGGTGGATCGGAGTCCGAGACCAGGCTGGATTTGGGGTAGCCAGATGAGCGATGATCTAAAAGAGAGTG
>JAPHSB010000300.1 GCA_026193295.1 Lysobacterales bacterium | reverse complement strand
CTCGAAATAGGAATCGCCCCGCTCGAAGCGGCGCTGATGGGTAATCCTGCATTCATCCACCGCTTGCACCTGCAAGTCGATGGGCAAATCCCCGCTGAGATTGGCGCGGATGGTGGAATCGAATGACACGCACAGCAATTTCACCGCTTCCTCGAAGCTCATGTCCGGCTCCAGCGCGCGGACCAATATCGGGCGGCCATACTTGGTTTCGCCGCTCTGGAAGAACGGGTTGTCGTCACTCGATTCGATGAAATTGCCTTCGGGGTAAATCAGGAACAGGCGCGGCTCGCTGCCCTTGATCTGACCACCGAGGATCAGCGTCGCGCCGAACAGGGACTCGGCAGCCGGGCCGGAGGGTTCGAAATGCCTGACCACGTCGCGCAGGATATTGCCGATGATCGTGGCCACCTGGAACATCGACGGGGCCTTGAGGATCGACGGACTGCGATCTCCGGGCGCCTTGCTGCGCTCATCCACCAGGCTGACCACGGCTTGCGTCGTGGCGAGGTTGCCGGCGGACAGCAGCGTGATCACGCGTTCGCCGGGCACTTCCCAGCTGTTCATTTTCCTGACCTGAGAGATATCATCGACGCCGGCATTGGTGCGCGTGTCGGTCATGAACACCAGGCCCTTGTTGAGCCGAAGCCCCACGCAATATGTCATGAGCCACCCATTCTCTTTACTGTTGCACCTGCAATTGAACCGCCATGCTTTCCACCGATACGCCAAAGCGCATTCCCGAAACCGGCGCGGCATCCATGTAATCCAGCCCGCTGGCGACACGAATATAGCGCGAGTCGGGGGAATGGCCATTGGACACGTCGAACCCCAACCAGCCGATGCCGTCGAACCAGGCCTCGGCCCACGCATGCGTTGCATCCTGCTCGATGCGGTCATTCATCATCAGGTAGCCGGAAATGTAGCGCGCCGGATGACCCAGCAGGCGCATGGCCGTGATGAAGATATGGGCGTGATCCTGGCAAACACCAGAGCCCGCCGTGACGGCCTGCTCGGCACTGGTTTCCGCATCGGTCTGTCCCGTTGCGTAGGGCACACGCTCGACGATCAGCGCAGACAGGGCATGCGCGCGGGCGATGTCATTATCGAACTCGAGTTCCAGCGCTTTGACCAGCGCCCCGATTCTCGGCCCCGGCGTGGTCAATGACGTCTGGCGCTCGAACATCCAAAGCGGCATAAAGCCATGATGCGGCCCGATAACGCCCGCCGTGTCGGTGGTTTCCACCTCACCCGTAATGCGGATGACCAGCTGCTCCCCGCCCGGATCGATGCTGATCAGGTCGACACGATTGGCGTGGTGATCGGTGAAGTGCAGCTCCTTGTGTCCGCCCTCGATCGCGATGTCCCACTGGAGCATCTTTTGCCCTTCCCGCTCCTTGGGGGTCAGGCGGACCTGTTGCAGTCCGTAGTCGACCGGGGCGTCGTAATGATAGCTTGTGCTGTGCTTGACGCTGAGGCGCATGGCTACTCCTGGAAGCGATAGTCGCGTTCGATTTGCACGGCAAGCGCATGCGAATCGGCGAGGAAATCCTGGACAAATTGGTGCAGGCCACGTTCAAAAATGCTTTCGATGTTGCTGTCTTTCAGTTTCTGATAATGCGCCTTGGCCATCCGGCACGATGGGCTCTCGGCGCCATAGTCCTGCTCGAGATAGCCCAGGTTATCCATGATCTTGTGAGAGCAAAAAGCCAGGGAGCGCGGCATTTGCGGTTGCAGGAGCAAGAACTCCGCCACGTTGGCCGGACTGACGTCCGTGCCGTTGAGCCACCGATAGGCCCGCAACGCCGACACCGAGCGCAGGATGGTTTCCCATTGCACGTGGTCCAGCGAAGACCCGACCTGCGCGAAAGAGGGCAGCAACAGGAAGTATTTGACGTCCAGTATCCGCGCAGTATTGTCCGCCCGCTCCAGGAACGTCCCCAGCCGTGCAAAATTGAAGCCGTCGTTGCGCAGCATCGTTCCCGCCATGGCGCCACGCACCAGGGCTTTCTGTTGGCGAATCGTATGCAGTACGTCGGGCAGGTCCTGCTCTTTCACCGGCCTCGCCAGCAACGCCTGCAAGGTGATCCATGCCTCGTTGGTCGCCTCCCAGACCTCTCGGGTCAGCGCAGTGCGTACCAGCCGGGCATTATCCCGCGCTGCTTTCACAGTGCTGATCACGCTGGCCGGATTACTCGCGTCGCGCAGCAGGAAGTCAATCACCTGGTCTGAGTCGTAGTCCCCGTGCACGGCATCGTAATCGGCGAGCGCTCCCGATGTCGCCAGTATGGATTGCCATTCAGCCGAGGCAGTGTCCGAGCGCGTCAGCGCAATGCGAAAGCCGGCCTCCACCAGCCTCGCTCCGTTTTCGCTGCGTTCCAGATACCGGGACATCCAGAACAGGCCGCCTGCCGTTTTGCCTAGCATCGCGTCACTCCTCCAACACCCAGGTATCCTTGGTGCCCCCGCCCTGGCTGGAATTGACTACCAGTGACCCCTGGGTCATCGCGACTCGTGTCAGGCCGCCCGGCGTGATGTCGATCCGGTCCGGCGACATCAGCACAAACGGGCGCAGATCCACGTGGCGGGGCGACAGGCCTTTCCGGGTGAAGATGGGCACGGTGGAGAGCGCCAGCGTCGGCTGCGCAATGTAGTTTCCCGGCCGCGCTTGCAGTTTCTCGCGAAACGCCTTGAGCTCTTTATTACTCGCCGCCGGCCCGACCAGCATGCCGTAGCCGCCCGAACCGTGCACTTCCTTCACCACCAGTTCGGCCAGGTTGTCGAGCACGTATTGCAGCTGATCCTGTTCTGAGCAGCGCCAGGTCGGCACGTTGTCCAGCAGCGGTTTTTCGCCGGTATAAAACCGGATGATGTCCGGCATGTAAGAATAAAGCGCCTTGTCATCGGCGATCCCGGTACCGGGTGCGTTGGCGATGGTGATCCCGCCCGCGCGGTACACATCGAATATGCCCGGCGCGCCGAGCAGCGATTCCGGCTTGAAGTTCAAGGGGTCGAGATAATCGTCATCGACCCGCCGGTAGAGCACATCGATCGCGGTGTAGCCGCGTGTCGTGCGCATCGCGATCCGTCCGTCGACCACGCGCAAGTCGTGCCCTTCAACCAGCTCCGAGCCCATCTGATCGGCCAGGAAGCTGTGCTCGAAATAGGCCGAATTGT
>JAPHSB010000446.1 GCA_026193295.1 Lysobacterales bacterium | reverse complement strand
CGGGACTTTCCGGTTCAGGTCACCCATCGCCCGTTTTTCAATACGTGGAGGCAGGCGTTGGGGACGAAGTGGTAGAGCCAGTGGCTGAGCGTGGGGGCGTCGATAATGGCCAGGTCCGCCTGGTAGCCGGGCAGCAGGGAGCCGACCCGGTCCTGCAGCGATAGCGCGCGAGCGGCGACGGTGGTGGCGCCCATCAGCACTTCCTGCGGCGTCATCGACTGGTTCAGGCAGGCCAGGGCCATGGCCAGCGGGAGGTGGTAGCTGGGCGCCGAACCGGGGTTAAAATCCGTTGCGACTGCAACCCGCAGGCCGGCTTTCAGCATTTCTCTTGCCGGCAGGTAACGATCGCCGAGGTACAGCGATGCCAGCGGCAGGCTGACGGCGACGGTGCCGGCGGCGGCCAGGGCCTCGATGGCGGCGTCGCTCGCATATTCGAGGTGCTCGGCCGAAACGGCCCCCATCTCTGCCGCCAGCAAGGCGCCGCCGCCGGCGGACAGTTGCTCGGCATGGACCTTCAGGCCAAGGCCGTGCGCCTTGGCAGTACCCAGGATTCTCCGCGCCTCGTCGACGGTGTAGGCCCCTTCCTCCACGAACACGTCGCAGAATCGCGCCAGCCCCTGGCGCACGACCAGCGGAATGAGCCTGTCGCAGAGCAGATCGACATAGCGTTCCCGATTCTTGCGGTGTTCGGGCGGGACGACGTGCGCCCCGAGAAAGGTGGGGACCAGGTCTATTGGCTGCAATGCGTCGAGCCGCCGGTACACTTCCAGCTGTTTCAGCTCGTTGGCTTCGTCGAGGCCGTAGCCGGATTTGCATTCGAGCGTCGTTACACCGAGCCGCAGGATCGCCTCCAATGCTGCGTGCGCCTTGCGTTGCAGTTCGCCGAGGCTGGCCCCGCGTGTTGCCGCGACCGTGCGGCTGATACCGCCGCCGCCCGCCGCAATCTCCTGGTAACTGGCGCCCCGCAGGCGAGCCTCGAATTCATCGCCGCGCCAGCCGCCGAAACAGAGATGCGTGTGACAGTCCACCAGTCCGGGCACCACCAGGCGGTGTTCGCAATCCACTGCGGGTTCCCCCGCAAATTCGGCCGGCATTTGCTGGTAGGGCCCGACCCAACGGACCGTGCCGTCACGCCAGGCGACCGCGGCTTGGCTGACCAGGCCGGCGTCTTCCTGGGAATGGCCGGGCGGGCAGGTAGCCAATTGCGAAATATTACGCAGTATCGGCATCAGGCGAGCGGGCCGATATCGGCCTCCACCGCGCGCAGCAGTTCTCCGCGCCGCAATATGTCGGCGCAGATCTCGAGGTCGTTGCGCACCTCGTAGTCGTGGTTGGCGTGGCTGATCTGCTCGCGCAGCAGCCGGTGGGCCAGCAAAACACCATGGCCTGGTTTGAGCGGAGCCCGAAAATCGAGAGCCTGGGCTGCACTCAGAAACTCCACGGCCAGCACGTGTTCGACGTTGCGCAGCACCGAGAGCAGTTTGATCGCGCTGATCGAGCCCATGCTGACGTGGTCCTCCTGCCCGAGGCTGGTCGGGATGGAGTCGACGCTGGCCGGATGGCAGAGCACCTTGTTTTCGGAGACCAGCGCCGCCGCCGTGTATTGGGGCATCATGAAGCCGGAGTTGATGCCGGTGTCCTCCATCAGCAACCGCGGCAAGCCGTCGTCGCCCTCGAGTAGCAGGTAGGTTCGGCGTTCCGAAATGCTGGCCAGTTCCGCCAGCGCGATGGCGGCAAAATCCAGCGCCAACGCGAGGGGCTGGCCATGGAAGTTACCGCCGGAAATGATGTCGCCGTCGGCAAACACCAAGGGGTTGTCGGTCACCGAGTTGAGCTCGATCTCGACCACGCCAGCGGCATAGGCAAGCGCGTCGTGGCTGGCACCGTGCACCTGGGGAACGCAACGCAGGCAGTACGGGTCCTGCACCTTGCCGCAGTCCCGGTGTGAGTCCATGATCTCGCTGCGCTCCAGCAGTCTGCGGACGTTTGCGGCTGCGCTCAATTGGCCGGGATGCGGCCTGACCTGGTGGATGCGCTCGTCGAAGGGCGCCGCGCTACCCTGCAGGGCCTCAAGAGTCATCGCGGCCAGGATGTCGGATTCCTTGCGCAGCACCAGGGCCCGCTCGAGCACGAACGCGCCGTAGGCCGCCATCAGCTGGGTCCCGTTGAGCAGCGCCAGGCCATCCTTTGCCTTCAGCTGTACCGGCTCGATGCCGAGTAGTCGCATGGCCTCCGCAGCGCCCCGCTTGCCGGTTTCCGTCTCGTTCCACACTTCCCCGCGCCCGATCAGCGGCAGGCACAGGTGCGCCAGCGGCGCCAAATCTCCGGATGCACCGACGCTGCCGCGGCTGGGTACCCAGGGCGTCACACCGTGCTGTTCGAGGGTCAGCAGTTGCTCGAAGGTCGACCGGGAGATGCCGGACTGCCCGATGCCCAATGCGTGGATCTTCAACTGTAGCATCAGCCGCGTGATTTCGGGCGGTACCGGGTCGCCGACGCCGCAGGCGTGGCTGAGCAGGATGTTTTGCTGCAGTTCGGTCAGCCGCGCCGGGTCGATGCGCTTGTTGGCGAGTACGCCGAAGCCGGTATTGATCCCATAGTAAGCCTGGCCGTCGTCCAGGGCGCGCAAAACGGTCTCGCGGCTGCGATCTAGCGCCTCGTGGCTGGTGCGCAACGCCCGCATGCTGTCCGCGAGGTCAGCATAGAGCGTGGCGATGCGGATCATCGGCGTCAACCGTTGATCATGGGCAGGTCCACGCCACGCTCGTTGGCGGTTTCGATCGCCAATTCGTAGCCGGCGTCGGCGTGCCGCATCACGCCGGTACCCGGATCCGCGGTCAGCACACGCTCCAGGCGCCGGTCCGCCGTGTCCGTACCGTCCACCACGCAGACCATCCCGGCATGCAGCGAATAACCGATGCCCACGCCGCCGCCATGATGGATCGATACCCAGCTCGCGCCACAGGACGTATTCAGCAGGGCGTTCAAAAGCGGCCAGTCGGCAATCGCGTCGGAGCCGTCCTTCATCGCTTCGGTCTCGCGGTTCGGCGAGGCCACCGAACCGGTGTCCAGGTGATCACGTCCGAGCACCAGCGGCGCATCCACCTTGCCGTTCTTGACCAGCCAGTTGAACTTCAGGCCGGCCTCGGCGCGCTCGCCGTACTCGAGCCAGCAGATACGTGACGGCAGGCCCTGGAAGCGCACCTTTTCCTGCGCCTTGTGGATCCAGCGGTGCAGGGATTCCTTCTCCGGGAACAATTCGAGGATGGCTTCATCGGTGGCCCGGATATCAGCCGGGTTGCCGCTGAGTGCCGCCCAGCGGAATGGCCCGGCCCCCTTGCAGAACAGCGGCCGGATGTAGGCAGGCACGAAACCGGGGTAATCGAACGCCTTCTTCATCCCGCGATGGTCCGCGACCTGGCCGCGCAGGTTGTTTCCATAGTCGAAGCACACCGAGCCCCTGTCTTTCAAGTCCAGGATGGCCTGCACATGCACCACCATCGAGTCGAGCACCTCGTTGTCGTACTTTTCCGGATCGGACTCGCGCAAGTCAGCCGCGGCTTGCAGCGAATACCCGCGCGGGATGTAGCCACAGCGCAGATCATGAGCCGAGGTCTGGTCGGTGACCACGTCGGGCACGATGCCGCGCCGCACCAATTCCGGCAGCACGTCGGCGATATTGCCGAGCAGCCCGACCGAGAGTCCCCCCTGCGCCTTGTCCAGCAAGTCCAGCGCTTCGTCCAGGTCTTTGGACATGACGTCGCAATAACCGGTCTCCACGCGGCGCTGGATGCGCCAGGGGTCGACCTCTACCGCCAGGCACAGGCCGTCGTTCATGGTCACGGCCAAAGGCTGCGCACCACCCATGCCGCCCAAGCCGGCGGTCACCACCAGCCGACCGGCGAGGTTACCTCCGAAGTGTTGATTCGCGCATTCAGCAAAGGTCTCGTAGGTGCCCTGCACGATGCCCTGGGAGCCGATATAAATCCAGGATCCGGCCGTCATCTGGCCGTACATGGTCAGGCCCTTCTGCTCCAGCTCACGGAACACGTCCCAATTGCCCCAGCGCGGCACCAGGTTGGCGTTCGCGATCAACACCCGCGGCGCCTCGTCGTGGGTGCGGAACACGCCGACGGGCTTGCCGCTCTGTATCAGCAGGGTCTCGTCGTTTTCCAGCCGGCGCAGCGTCTCTACGATGCGCTCGTAGCAGGCCCAGTTGCGGGCGGCTTTCCCGGTGCCCCCGTAAACGATCAGTTCGTCCGGCTTCTCGGCAACGTCCGGGTCCAGGTTGTTCATTAGCATGCGCATGGCGGCTTCCTGGTGCCAGCCTTTGCAGCTCAACGTTGTACCGTGAGGCGCCCGGATTCCATGCACCGGCTCGACCTTGTATTTTTGCGGATTTACACCCATCATCGTGCCTGTCCAATTCTTTGCGGAATAGACATTTCATTATAGATGAACCCGGCGCCATTGGCCGGGTCTTTGCTTCAGGGACCCAGCTGGCGCCGGGCTCGGCTGAGACGATTCGGAGGATATTGGCTTGAACCTGTTGTTCAGACCCAGACCCTGGTTTCTGTTCGTCGCGCTGGCCTGCGCCGGCCTGCTGGCCTATGGCCTCTATGTGCAGCACGCGCTGTTCATCGACCCCTGTCCGCTGTGTGTATTCCAGCGCCTGGCCTTCATCTGGATCGGGGCAGTCGCACTGCTGGCCGCGATCCATAATCCGCGACACATCGGCCGTATGATCTATGGCGGTCTGCTGCTGGCGGGCACCGCGGTTGGACTCGCTGTCGCGGGCCGGCATCTCTGGCTGCAGAGCCTGCCGGCCGACCTGGTGCCCGATTGTGGGATGGGCTTGAACTACATGCTCGACACCCTGCCTTTCACCCAGGTCCTGTCCGAGGTGTTCCGCGGCTCCGGCGAGTGCGCCGAGGTCGACTGGACGTTCCTGGGGTTCAGCATGCCCGGCTGGACGTTTCTCTGGTATCTGGCCTTCACAGCCGGTACCATCTTCGTTTTGCTGAAGGCAAAAGCGGCAAGAGTCTGAATTTGAAATGAATAACGCTGCATCAACCCGGCCCGTCAGGCCCGTTCAGGAAGTCGCCCAGGCACCTGATTGGCAGCCTCAATCGTGGCAAGAACTCCCGGCATTGCAGCAGGCGACTTATCCCGATTCCGCCGCACTGAACGCCGCGCTGGCCAAGCTGGCCAACCTGCCGCCACTGGTGACCTCGTGGGAAATCCTGTCGCTGCGCGAGCAGATTGCCGAAGCCCAGGAAGGCCGTCGCTTTGTGCTGCAAGGCGGTGATTGCGCCGAGAGTTTCGACGAGGTCTGTTCGCCGTTGATCACCAACCGTCTCAAGGTTCTGCTGCAGATGAGTCTGGCGCTGGTGCATGGCCTGGAGATGCCGGTTGTGCGGATCGGACGCTTTGCCGGCCAGTACGCCAAGCCCCGTTCTTCCGACAATGAGACGCGCGACGGTGTGACATTGCCGAGCTACCGGGGCGATCTGGTCAATTCGATCGAGTTCACCGAAGCGGGGCGGATTCCGGACCCGGAACGACTGCTCAAGGCGCATTACTACTCGGCCATGACGATGAATTTCGTGCGTTCGCTGGTCGATGGCGGGTTTGCCGACGTGCACCACACCGAATACTGGGATCTGAGCTGGGTGGAGCACTCGCCGCTGGCCTCCGAGTTTCACCGGCTCACGGAGAGCCTGGGTCAATCGCTGCGCTTCATGGAGACCATCACTGGCCGTGACGTTGGCAGTTTGCGGCGGGTTGATTTTTTCACCTCCCATGAAGCCTTGCATCTGCATTACGAGCAGGCCCAGACGCGGCAGGTGCCGCGCCAATGGGGCTGGTTCAACCTCGGGACGCATTTCCCGTGGATCGGCATGCGCACGGCGGACCTGGATGGCGCCCACGTCGAATATTTCCGCGGCATCAGGAACCCGGTGGGCATCAAAGTGGGGCCCGGAATCAGCCGGGAGTGGCTGACCGGGCTGCTGGAAAAACTGAACCCGGCCCGGGAGCCCGGCCGCATGGTGTTGATCCACCGCATGGGCGAGTCGCATATCGAGGAGAAACTGCCGCGGCTGATCCGCGCCGTGCAAGATACGGGCAGCCCGGTGCTATGGATTTCGGACCCGATGCATGGCAACACAGAATCGACCGGGTCCGGCATCAAGACCCGGCGTTTCGGCAAAGTCCTGCGGGAAATGGAATTGGCGTTCGAGATTCACCGTGACTGCAATTCGCGCCTGGGCGGCGTGCACCTGGAACTGACCGGCGAGAACGTGACGGAGTGCACTGGCGGCGCCAGGGACCTCTCCGACGAGGACCTGACCCGGGATTATAAGTCCACTGTCGATCCCCGGCTGAACTACGAACAGTCGCTTGAGCTGGCCATGCTGATCGTCAGTAAACACAAACATAACGTCGCTTGATTCGCTCGTCCGGGCATAGCCTGTCAGCAGGCCGCCGCCGAGCCGGCCGGCGCGTGTGGTTGCGCGGCGCCGCGATCAGCCTCGGACTCTGGGTGTTCTCACTGGCCGTGCCGGCCGACGAGACCGGCGCCGTGCGGCACGAAGTGAGTTTTCCGCAACGCCACAACCAGTACGCGCACGTCAGCGCGGTCTGGCCGGTTGTGGGCGATTACCTGGAACTGTCCATGCCCTCGTGGACACCCGGCTCCTACCTGATTCGTGATTTCGCGGCAAACGTCGAGAGTCTGCAGGCGCGGGACGCGGATGGAAAGCCGCGCGAAGTCCGCAAAATCGCCAAGAACCGCTGGCGGATCGAAGCCGCGGGAACTGCCCGGCTGACCACTGACTACACGGTCTGGGCCGGCGAGTTGAATGTGGCCACCAGCTGGGTCGAGGCGGGTGGGGCGTTGCTCAATGGCGCCAGTATCTTCCTGTATAGCGAGGCATTGCGCCGACAGCCCCAGGAGGTGACCCTGCAGTTGCCTCCGGAGTGGCCGGCCCTCCATACCACCTTGCCTGAATCCGGCGCGCCGCGAACCTACCGGGCAGCGGACTATGACGAACTGGTCGACAGCCCGATCGTCATGGGCACGCTGGATCGCCAGGCGTTCCGCGTGGCGGGACAGTCCTATGCGCTGGTTGTCCCGGCCGGAAATCCCCTGTGGGACGCTGAACGAGCACGCGACGACGTGCAGAAGATCATCGAAGCACAGCAGGCTTTTTGGGGCGTCAACCCGTTCGACCGGGAGTACCTGTTCTTCAATTTCTTCATGGGACCATTCGGCGGATTGGAGCACGATCAGGGCACCGTCATGATGTGCAATCCGTGGCAGATGACGGAGCGCCAGGAATACATCAAATGGCTGGGCCTGGTTTCTCATGAGTTCTTTCACGCCTGGAACGTGCGGCGCATGAGGCCCGCGGTGCTGGCCGACTACGATTACGACCGTGAAATGTACACCCGTGAATTGTGGCTGGCCGAAGGTCTGTCCAGCTACTACGACGATTTGCTTCTGTTCCGGGCCGGCCTGCTTGGCGTGGGCGAGTACCTGGAGTTGCTGGCGCAGGAGATTCGCAATTACGAGGTGATGCCCGGCCGCCAGGTCCGGTCCGCCGAGCACGCGTCCTTCGATACCTGGATCAAGCAATACCAGCCGGACGAAAACAGCGTCAACAGCACGGTTTCCTATTACCGTAAAGGCGCCGTGATCGGATTTGTCACGGACACGGAAATCCGCCGGGCAACCGCCAACCGGGCCAGCCTGGACACGGTCATGCGCGGGATGTACGAGCGCTATGGGCCCGGTGGCCCGGGACAGGGAGCCTATCCACCCGGCGCCTTCGAACAGCAGGTTGAGGCCATAGCCGGAGCCAAGGTACGGGCGTTCGTGGAAGACTTGCTGCAGCGGACCGATGACCCGGACGTGGATGAAGCGCTGGAATGGTACGGGCTGAGCCTCGATCGTGCGCCGGCCCGAGCGGGAGCTCCGGCCGGGGCAACGGTCGAGCCCGGCGGATTCGGCATCGTCTGGGGTGCAGACGATGGGCGGTTGATTGCGGAACAGGTCGTTCTCGGTCACAGCGGGGCGCAGGCGGGCATGCTGCCGGGGGACGAATTGCTGGCCATTGACGGTTTCCGGGTGACGGCGGCGGATTACGCCGCGCGCATTCGGCGCCTGTCGCCGGGGCAACGTGTGGCACTCACCCTGGCCCGCCATGAGCGCCTGCTGACCCTGGAAGTCGGCGTACAGGAGGCCATTCCCGAAAGCTATGCCGTGGTCAGCCGGAAAAAGCTGCGCCGGGCTGAGCAGAAACGCCTTGAAACCTGGCTGGGACAGCAACTGAAATTCGAATGACAGGCCGTGGTCCGGGGCCTGGCTCCAATCCCCGGATCAGGCTTCCGCTTTCTGGCGTCCGGCGCGCTTGCGTTCGTGTTCGAGCAGGTTGATCTTGCGAATCCGGATCGCTTTTGGCGTCACTTCAACCAGTTCATCGTCCTCGATGAACTCCAGCGCCTGTTCCAGGGACATCCGGATGGGCGGGGAAAGGTTCAGCGCCTCATCCTTGAGTACGGTGCGCACGTTGGTCAGCTGTTTGCCCTTCAGCGGGTTCACGGTCAGGTCGTTGGCGCGATTGTGGATCCCGACAATCTGGCCTTGGTACACGTCAACACCGGCATCGATGATCATCCGGCCGCGCTCCTGCAGGTTGTACAGGGCGTAGGCCAGCGCCTTGCCTGTGCCGTTGGAGATCAACACGCCGTTGTTGCGCCGGGAGATATCACCGGCGTGCCAGGGGCCGTAGTGGTCGAACACGTGGAACATCAGGCCGGTTCCGGCGGTCAGAGTGCGGAATTCCGATTGGAAGCCGATCAGGCCGCGGGCCGGGATTAGGTAGTCCAGCCGCACACGCCCCTTGCCGTCCAGCTGCATGTTCTGCAGTTCGCCGCGGCGTTCGCCGAGTCGCTCCATAACCCCCCCCTGGTAGTCGCTTTCCAGGTCTACCACGAGCTGTTCGTAGGGTTCCTGACGGCCCTCCTCCGTTTCGTGCAGGATCACTTCGGGGCGCGAAATGGCCAGTTCATAGCCCTCGCGGCGCATGGTTTCGATCAGGATGGAAAGATGCAGTTCACCACGGCCTGAAACCTTGAATCGCTCCGGGTTTTCGGTGTCTTCGACGCGCAGGGCCACGTTGTGGCTGGCCTCCCGCATCAGGCGCTCGCGGAGCTGCCGGCTGGTCAGGTATTTGCCTTCGCGGCCGGCAAACGGCGAGTTATTGACGCGGAAGCCCATGCTGATGGTGGGTTCATCGACGGTCAGGGCGGGCAGCGCCTCGGGTGCGGCACGATCGCAGAGGGTGTCGGAAATCTGCAGATTCTCGACTCCGGTTATCGCGATGATGTCGCCGGCCTCCGCCGAATCGACCTCGATGCGCTTGAGGCCGTGAAAGTCCAGCACCTGCAGAATACGGGCATTGCGCTGCCGGCCATCGCAGTCGATCACGCAGATCGGCTGGTTGGGCCGCACCGCGCCGCGTTGCACCCGGCCTATGCCGATGACACCCACATACGCGCTGTAATCCAGAGACGAGATGCGCATCTGGAACGGTCCGTCGATGTTCACCGGCGGCGGGGCCACGTACTTGATGATGGTCTCGAACAGCGGCCGCATGTCACCATCGCTGACGTTTTCGTCGAGGCCCGCGTAGCCCTTCAGGGCAGACGCGTACACCACCGGGAAATCCAACTGCTCGTTGCTGGCGCCCAGCTGATCAAAAAGTTCGAAGGTCTGGTCCAGCACCCACTGCGGCCTGGCGCCGTCCCGGTCGACCTTGTTGATGACCACGATGGGGCGGAAGCCCATCTGGAACGCTTTCTGCGTGACGAAACGGGTCTGCGGCATCGGCCCATCGACCGCGTCCACCAGCAGCAGGACGGAATCCACCATGCTGAGAATGCGCTCGACCTCGCCGCCAAAGTCGGCGTGACCTGGGGTATCCACGATGTTGATGTGCCAGGTCTGCTCGCCGTCGTCCCACGTGATCGCGGTGTTCTTGGAGAGAATGGTGATGCCGCGCTCGCGCTCGAGCTCGTTCGAGTCCATCACCCGCTCGGGTGAGGCGGCGCGATCGCCCAGGGTCCCCGATTGCTCGAGCAATTGGTCTACCAGGGTGGTCTTGCCATGGTCCACGTGGGCTATTATGGCGATATTGCGGAGATTTTCGATCACGATGAGGTCCTTCAGGCAGGCGCGCGCACGTTACCGCGTTTGGGGCACTAAATCAATGGATCGGCCATAAATGTCTAAAGAATAAACAAAAATGGGGCCGAAGCCCCATTCAATTGTCGAGTGATTCAACATCACTCCCCTTTTTACTTTGCGTCTGACGGATCGATTCAGGAGGGTAACATTTACACCGATTCCGTCCTGTGCGCTTTATTACTTCTCGTTCCCCATGCAGTCAGCGTTTGTGGTGTGGCGATTGATGGATCAAGTCTATGCGTTCGGTGGCCAGGCGGGAATCGGGAGAAACCCTAAATACGCAATCATTTGCATAGGGAAAACCCCTAGATCGACTGGAAATGGGCAAAAACGGGAGCAGAAGGCCTGTCACTCGTACTGGGAGACCAGCCCGGAGCGGATGGCGAGCCGAACCAGCCCGGGCACGTCGTGAATGTCCAGCCGCTCCATCAGGTTGGCCCGGTGAGCCTCGACGGTCTTGATGCTGACGACCAGCCGTTCGGCGATCTCCTTTGTCGAGTGGCCTTCGGCGATCAGCTGCAACACTTCTTTCTGTCGCGGCGTCAGGACGGCCAGCTCGGCCTCGCTTCCCAGTTTCTGTTCCAGGGCCTCTTCGCGCTTCTGGCTCAGGCGCTGGATCTCCTGCGCACGTCTTTGCAGCGCCGCCTGCCGGGCGCGATGCACCGCCAGCGCCGCGAGCAGCAACAGGCCGGCCAGCAACGCGCGGAAGGTATTCGTCATCCAGAAGGGCGGCACGACTTCCAGCCTCAACACTCCGGATTCCCCCCAGGAGCCGAAGATATCCCGGCCCCGTGCCTGGAACTCGTAATGACCTGGCGCCAGGCCGTGCAGGATCAGTTGCCGCTGTGTGCCCATCGCGGTCCAGGGGTCTCCCGCTCGCAGCCGGTACGCGTACTCATGCGCCGACTCCGACAGGTCGAGCGCGGCCACCCTGATGGACAGCACGTCTCCGAAGGCGACACTCAGCCCGTCACCCGCCCAGTGCACGGACTCGATCATTTCGCCGGGCAGGGCACGCTCAATGGAAGCAACCCGTACCTTGGCGGCCTGGCGGCGCGCGAAGCCTGAGCCCTTGGGGAAACTGAGCAAGCCACGGGCAGAGCCGAAGTAAATGTAGCGCTCGTCGGCTGCTGCCGCATGACTGTTGAAGACGTCGGTGGGCAGGCCGGATTCCTCGACGTAATTGATCACATCGCCGGTGCCCGGATGCAAGCGTGTCAGTCCTCGTCGCGTGCTCAGCCACAGCGAGCTGTCGAGGTCCTGCTGGATGGCCATGATGCCGTCGTCGAGCAAACCGTCCTCGCGCGTCCAGCGCCGGAAGCCGGATACGCCGCCCTCAGCACCGCGCAGCACCTGGTGCAGGCCGCCATTGCTGGTACCCACCCAAATCTCACCGTCACGATCGCGGAACAGCGACGTGATATTGAAGTGGCCCAAGTGGCCCGCCGTGGCCGGGTTGCTGCTGAAACGCTCGCAGGACCAGTTGTCGATGCGGCAGCGGTTCAAGCCATTGGAGCGCGTGCCCACCCACAAAGCGCCGGGAGTGGCTGCCGGCAACAAAGCTGTGATGAAATCGCCGCTGAGCGATTCCGCATCGGCGGCCAGGTGGCGGTAATTCGTCCAGCGATCGGCGGTGGCATCCAGGTAGTGCAGGCCGTTGCCGTCGGTTCCTACCCACAGGTCGTCGTCATCCGCCGGCAGCAGCGATCTCACGGTTCCCTCGCCAAGCGCTGCCGGGTCTGAAGGATCATGGGCGAGATGCCTGATCTGGCGGCCGGTTTCACCGACGCTGAACAGCCCGCGGCTGGTCCCGGCCCAAAAATGGCCGGCGTCTGCCTGGACCAGGTCTGCGACGAAGGCATTGCGTAGCTCTTCCGAAACTTCCGCCGGATATTCCACCTGTCGCGAGACGACATTGACCCGGACTACTCCGCCGTCCTGAGTGCCCAGCCAGGGCTCCCCGGCTTTCTGCGTGGCCAGCACAGCGGTGATATTTTCATGCCGCAGGCCCGGGCTGTTGGATCGGTTTAACAGTTCGAAGTCGGTGGCATGACGGGTGGCGCGGTAGACGCCCCCACTCCAGGTGCCGACGAACAGCATGTCCTCCGACAGAGCGAGACTCATCTGGGGCTGCTCGACGAGGTGACCGGCCGGCTGCTGGTGATCCGAGTATCCGGTTTCCCACTGCGCGGATTGCACGTCGATCGTCAACAGCCCGTGGGCCAGCGTGCCCAGCCACAGGCGGCCATCCTGGCCTGCCGCCATGGCCGTGATGGCTGGCGAGTATTCACCCTGGCCCGGTAGAGGCAGCTCCCGCGCGGATGCGGTAGCAGGGTCGAGCAGGACCAGGCCGATCCGGGTTCCCAGCCACAGCTGCCCCCTTGGGTCTTCGTGGAGGGAGAAGATATCATTCAACTCCCGCGGGCCGCCGGTCAACGAGGCGAGGTCGAAGCGGGTAAAGGAACGGCTCTGTGGATGCCACAAATTGACCCCTCCGCCAATCGTGCCAATCCACAGCTGGCCGGAAACTCCCCGGTGCAGACTGCTGACCTGGTTTGCGGAGAGCGATCGCGGCTCGGCAGGGTCGTTGCTGAAATGTTCGAAACGCCCGCTGCCCCGATCCAACCGGCTCAAGCCCATGGTGGAGGCAACCCACAGCCCGCCTTCCGGCCCCTCCGCCATGGCCAGGATGCTGTCATCGATGATGGAGCCGGGGTCCGCGGAGTCATGCCGGTAATGCGTGAAGGTCCCGGTCGCGGGATCGTAGTGATTCAGCCCGCCGGAATAGGTCCCGACCCACAAATCGCCGCCATCGTCCTGGTAAAGACAATGGATATCGACGTCGCTGATCGCTGCTGGATCCCCCGAATCCGGCAAGAACGCCAGCGGTTCGTAGCCATCGTAGCGGAACAGGCCTTCGCGCGAGCCGATCCAGAGGAAGCCGTCATGGTCGATCAACAGGGATGGAACAATCCGCGCCTCGAGGCCGTTGGTGACACCGACCGCGGTAAAGCGGTGCGCGGCCGCCGAAAGGGGTGCCAGCAGGGCCAGCAGCAGCACGGCAAGGAGGCGTGGCACGGCTCGTGGGCCCTAGTAGCCTGCCGCCTGTCCGTCCTTGCGGGATTCCGAAGCGCCGAAATACACGCCATATTCGGGGTGCTTCATGATCGCCTGGTAGCCGCCGAAATCCCCGACATCCACCTGGACCGTGTGGCCGCGTTTGACGAGTTCCCGGATCACCGCGTAATCGAAGCCCGTTTCGAGTGCTGTGGTACCGCCATTCTGCATCGATTCGCCGGTAGGCTCGCTGGAGCCCCAGTGATAGATGCGCGGGGCGTCTCCGGCTTCCTGCAGCCCCATGCCGAAATCGACCAGGTTGACCACGATCTGGACGTGCCCTTGCGGCTGCATGTCCCCCCCCATCAGGCCGAAACTGATCCAGGGCTTGCCGTCCCTGGTAATGAACGCCGGGATGATGGTGTGGAACGGACGCTTGCCGGGTGCATATGAATTGGGATGGCCTGCTTCGAGGCTGAACAGTTCGCCGCGGTCCTGCAGTACGAAGCCCAGCCCTGGCGGCGTCATCCCGGAACCCATGCCGCGGTAGTTGCTCTGGATCAGTGACACCATGTTGCCCTCGGCGTCGGCAGTGGTCAGGTAAATCGTGTCGCCCTGGCGCAGCGCGGCGGGATCGCCGTGCGGGTATTCTTTCGCCGCTCGGTTCATGTCGATCAACGAATCCCGCTCCGCCGCGTATTCCTTCGACAACAACCGGGCGACCGACACGTCCATGAAATCCGGATCGGCATAAAACCGCGCGCGGTCTTCGAACGCGAGTTTCTTGGCCTCCAGGAACAGATGGATGTAATCGACCGAGCCGAATCCCAGCGCCGCGACGTCATGCCGCTCAAGGATATTCAGCATCTGCAGGGCCGCGATACCCTGGCCGTTCGGGGGCAGTTCCCAGACGTCGTAGCCACGATAATTGACTGATTCGGGCGTAACCCAGGTGCTCTCGTGGGCGGCCAGGTCTTCGTAGCTGAGGAAGCCGCCGTTGGCCTGCATATAGTCGCCAATGACCCGCGCGATGTCGCCCTTGTAAAACACGTCGCGACCCTCGTTCGCGATGCGCTCCAGCGTGTTGGCCAGGTTCGGGTTTTTCCACAGTTCGCCGACTTCAGGCGCCCGGCCGCCCATGGTCATCTGCTCGACGAACCCCGGGTAGCTGGACAGCCGTTCCACATTGCGCTTCCAGCCGTACTGAATGTATTCATGGACCGGATGGCCGTTGCGTGCGTAATCGATGGTTGGCTGCAGAATGTCCTTCATCGGCAGGCGGCCGAAGCGGCCGTGCAGCTGGAACCAGCCGTCGACCGTCCCCGGCACGGAAACCGGAAGTGGGCCGTACTTGGGGATCGAGGTATGGCCGTTTTCAATAAACCATTCCAGGTTCAGGCTCCGCGGCGACCGGCCGGAAGCATTGAGCCCGTGCAGTGACTGCGTCTTCGCATCCCATACGATGGCGAACAGATCGCCGCCGATGCCGTTGCCGGTCGGCTCCATCAAGCCCAGCGCCGCGTTGGCCGCGATGGCGGCGTCGACGGCATTGCCGCCCTTCTTCATGGTGTCGAGCGCGATCTGGGTTGCCAGCGGATGGCTGGTGGCCGCCATGGCGTGCGGCGCGATGACATCCGAGCGCGTGGCGAAGGTCTCGCCGGTGACGCGGTCAGCAGCCAAAACGGGTGCGCTCAGAGAAAACAGGGCGAGCAGAAATGCAGCTGCCCGGTACTTTTTGATCCGCGTCATCATTACCCCCGAAAAAGGTGAATATGGGCGTTTGGAACGGTCGGTATGAAGTCATTATCGGCTACAATGATCGTGATTTTCCGCGCATGAATCCAGGAGTCCTCAATGAATCGTCCCATTCGAATTGCCATTACCGGTGCCGCTGGCCAGATAGGCTATCAACTTTGCTTCCGAATTGCAGCCGGAGACATGCTGGGACCTGACCAACCCGTCATTCTGCAGCTGCTCGAAATCACGCCGGCACTGGGTACTTTGCAGGGCGTGGTCATGGAGCTTAACGACGCCGCCTTTCCGCTACTGAAGGATATTGTCGCCACGGATGATGCCGAAACGGCGTTCCAGGACGCCGACTATGCCTTGCTGGTCGGCGCCAGGCCGCGTGGCCCGGGCATGGAGCGCAAGGATCTGCTGTCTGCCAACGGGCAAATATTCGGTCCGCAGGGCGCGGCCATGAACAAGGTGGCCAGTCGGGACATCAAGGTCCTGGTGGTTGGCAACCCGGCCAACACCAATGCATTGATCGCCCAGTCGGCGGCGCCCGATCTGAATCCGCGCAATTTCACCGCGATGACACGACTGGATCACAACCGGGCCCTGGCGCAATTGGCTGACCGGCTGGGCACGCACCATTCGAAGCTTTCCAACATGGTGATCTGGGGCAACCATTCCTCGACGCAGTATCCGGACATCCGCTTCGCCGAGGCGGGCGGAAAAACCGTCGTCGGCGACGTGGACAAGGGATGGTACCGCGACACCTTCATTCCAACCGTGCAGCAACGCGGGGCGGCAATCATCAAGGCGCGCGGCGCTTCGAGCGCGGCTTCGGCGGCGTCCGCGGCCATCGACCATGTTCGCTGCTGGGCTTTGGGGACGCCTGCCGGAGACTGGGTGTCCATGGCCGTTCCGGCCGACGGCAGTTACGGCATCGAGCCGGGCATCGTCTATTCCTTCCCCTGTGTGTGTGAGGATGGTGACTACCGGATCGTGCAGGATTTGGAAATCGACGAGTTCAGCCGCTCGCGCATGGATGCCACCGAGGCCGAGCTGCGCGAAGAGCGCGCGGCGGTAGAAGATTTGCTCTGATCGAGTTCAGACAAGCGCTGGGGCGGCCTCCAAGCCGGAACGGTCGCCTCAACGCCTGTCCGCCTCGATGAAAAAGTGGATCTCCAGCGGGTCTGCGACGCGAAGGCCGCCGCCGAGCGCTGAAAAAGGTTCGATCCCGAGCTCGGTTTGCCGAATTACGAAGAAGCCCTCGACTGTGGCCCGGTTTGCCTCCCTGCGCAGGCGGAATGGCTGGCGGCCGCTATACTCCGAACCATTTATCGCGAGGGTCACGATGGCGGAGTAGTGATCCTGCTGCCGCTCGAAGGCCGTCATGCCGAGAGTCATCCAGGGCCACCGATCCGTGTCCAGCACGTGTTCCATCAGGTTCTTGCGGGTGCCCGCGATGTCTGCCTCGCTTGGGCTGGTATCCAGCGCGTACCGACCGCGCGCCACCGCGGAATCGACCGCGAGCTGGTCCAGCCGGAAGCGCAGGTCAGCGCGCGAGGCGGGCCCCTGCCGGTCGAGCTGAAGGAAACCCTCGGGCTCCTGGACCGTGACGACATGGTCGTGACCGAAACGTGCCAGCGGACCGTCGCGCCTGACCACGACATCGATCCGCGTGGTTTGCGGGTCGAGCAGGAAGACGTCGGATCCGGCCGCGGCGGCAGCCGGATAATCATGGCCCGGCCAGCCAATAGCAGCCATCCCCAGATCCGGAGACCGCGGCTGGTTTTGCGGTTGCGGTTGACAGGCGGAGAGCAGGGCGGGCAGCAGCCACCACAGCACACGCACTCGATGCAGTTTGAATATCGAGCGCTGCAACATCGCCTCAGCGCCCAGACGTCAACACGACCCGGTAGCGCAACTCCACGCGGTCGGACAAGCTGGCGTTGCTGGCCCATTCCCCGGCACCGACCTGCCAGTCTTGTCGCGACAGCGTGGCCGTCCCGGCAAGCGTTGCCGAATCACCGTCGCGCCGCCAGTCCAGCGGTATCTCCAGGGGTCTTTCGATGCCCTTGAGCCGCAGGGTGCCCCTTGCCAGGTAACCCGATTCGCCGCGGCGTATTTGGTTGCTCGTGAAAACGGCCAGCGGGAATGAAGCCACATTGAACCAGTCGGGCTCGACCAGTTCTGCGTTTATTTCGCGGTCGTTCATGTCGGCGGAGCCGACTTTGACTTCCACGGTCAGAGCAATTGGGTCTGTACCCGTTTCGTCTAGCTGCACCCGGGCGGTGAAATCGGCAAAACGGCCAGGCAGTTCCGTGCCTTCCCACCAGGCCGAGAACGCCAGTTCGCTGGTTGCGGCTGTAGAGCGCCATTGCGCCCCGTCCGCGAGCACGGTCTGCAGCCCCGCGAGCATTGTGAGTACAAGCCATGTTGTAGCCGCAGCGCACTTCATGGCCGTCCTCGCAGTATGCGCAGCAGCACGGTGTCGTGTTTCACGAAATGGTGACGCAGCGCGGCGGCGATATGGACGACCAGGATTGCCATCAACGACCAGACCAGCGCTTCGTGCACCTCTGTGGCAATTTCATGCAGATGCGGGTCTACCGGGGCGATCGAGGG
>JAPHSB010000388.1 GCA_026193295.1 Lysobacterales bacterium | reverse complement strand
TTTTGCTTGGTGCAGGGCTCGCTCCGGAGACCCCGACTTTTTGCGTGTATTACCGTTTTCGATTCAAAATAGCAAGAATGGCAGATACTACAGAAATATCCGGGAACACGCTCGACAGGCGGCTGTGCGTCGCGCCGATGATGGACTGGACCGATCGTCACTGCCGGTATTTTCATCGTTTGCTGGCCCCTTCGGCGTTGCTGTATACCGAAATGGTGACCAGCGGGGCGGTGCTGCATGGTGACCGCGAGCGCCTGCTGGCGTACAGCGCCGAGGAGCATCCGCTCGCCTTGCAACTGGGCGGTAGTGAACCCGGCGACCTCGCCCGCTGCGCGCACATTGCGGCCGATCTGGCCTTCGATGAGGTGAACCTCAACGTGGGCTGTCCCTCGGACCGCGTCCAGCGAGGGCGGTTTGGAGCCTGCCTGATGCTCGAGCCCGTCCTGGTTCGCGATTGCGTGGCAGCCATGCGGGACGCCGTCACGATACCGGTGACGGTCAAGACGCGATTGGGCGTGGACGACCATGACAGTTACGAGTGGTTTCGGGACTTTGTCGGTAGCGTGGCCGAGTCCGGTTGTTCGGTGTTCATCGTCCACGCCCGCAAAGCGTGGCTATCCGGCTTGAGTCCGAAGCAGAATCGCGAGATTCCGGACCTGCGCTACGATTGGGTCCTCCGCCTGAAGCAGGAATTTCCCGGGCTGACGATCGTCATCAACGGCGGCATCGATTCGGTCGACGAGGCCGAGCGTCACCTGCGGTCGCTGGATGGCGTCATGCTGGGCCGTGCCGCCTACCATAACCCCTGGATACTGTCCGAACTGCAGCAACGGCTGTTTGGCGGCGGTGGCGTGGCCAGCCGGGAAGAGGTCATCCAGTCGCTCAGCGGCTACCTTGCCTTGCAGAAGGCAGCCGGCGTCCCGGTCAAGCACACCAGCCGCCATGTACTGGGCCTGTTCCAGGGTATGGCCGGAGCCAAGCGCTGGCGGCGCTACATCAGCGAGCACGCGCACCTGGAACCCGGCAACGACCGCCTGCTGCTGCAGGCGTTGGAGGCCATGGGCCAGACGCCGCGGGGCATCCGTCCGGCCACCGGGCCGGCGGCTTCGCAGGATGCGGCATGAAGGCAAGGGTCCTTGTCCATGCACTTTCTGGTTCAGCACCGGTTCATGGCGATACACTAGAATGAAACTCCCGGTCTGGAACGTTTTGTATATGAAATCGCGCCGTACCCATCTGCTGTTTGCTTTCTGCCTGGCAATGGCCATGTCCGTTGGCGCCTGGGCCCAGACCCTGGACGAGGCGGCCCAGCAGGCTGCCAGGCAATACAATGCCAAGGTGTTGTCCGCCCAGACCGTGCAGGAAGGCAACAGGCGTGTGCACGTGATCAAGTTGCTGACCAAGGACGGCGTGGTCAAGACCGTGCGCATCCCGGTGCGGGACAGCTGAGCGGGCCGGGGGTGCTGTCGTGCGCGTACTGTTGATCGAAGACGACAGCCGATTGGCCGAGGCGCTGGGCAGCCAGTTGCGCGATGCGGGCTACGCGGTCGACCTGTCGGCCGACGGCATCGACGGCCTGTTTTTGGGCGAGGAGTACCCGATAGACCTGGCCATCATCGACCTGGGCCTGCCCGAACTGCCAGGCCTGGAGGTCATTCGCCGACTGCGCAAACGCGGTCGCGATTTTCCGATCCTGGTGTTGACGGCGCGGTCCGGGTGGCAGGACAAGGTGGCCGGGCTCGAGGCCGGGGCCGACGATTATCTGACCAAGCCGTTTCACGTCGAGGAACTCATGGCGCGCATCAATGCACTGATGCGGCGGGCCGGTGGTCACGCGCGACCGCAGGTAATGGTGGGGCCTTTTACGGTCGATCTTTCCGGCCAGCGCGTGCTGCGCGGCGAAGAGGAGATCGAACTGACTACTTTCGAATACAAGGTGCTCAATTATTTTGTCATGCACCCGGGCGAGGTGGTCACCAAGTCCGAGCTCGCGGAGCATATCTACGAAGAAGACGCGGATCGCGACAGCAACGTGATCGAGGTATTCGTCGGCCGCCTGCGGCGCAAGCTGGATCCCGACGGCACGCTGAACCCGATCGAGACGTTGCGGGGCAGGGGCTACCGGCTTGCGCTCGTTCTCTCTCCGTAATCGCCTCATCGGGGTCGGCACGCTGGTGCTGGTCGTGGCGCTGGGGCTGGTCGGGCTTGCCCTGAACGCAGCGAACCACCGCAGCGCCGTGTCAGCACTCGAAACCCGCATGGAGTCCTATGTCTACCTGGTTCTGGCCGCCATGGAGGTGGACGCGGACGGGCGTCTCTCGGTTGAGGAAAATTTCGCCGACCCGCGCCTGGTGCAGCCGGGTTCCGGCGTGTACGTCGCGGTTGAAGGCCGCGAGCGGCGCTGGAGCTCCCGCTCGGCGCTGGGGCAGCAACTGCCGGCGCCTGCCCCGATCGCGGCCGGCCAGACGCTATTCGAAGAGCCGCCTGCGATGGGTGGCTACTATTCCCTGCGATACGGTGTGGGATGGCAATTGGACGATGCGCGCCTCGAGCCTTTCACGGTGACGGTGCAGGTCGATCCTGTCGAGATCAGACAACAGACCAGCGCCTTCCGCCTGGGCCTGTGGCGATCGCTCGGCACGGCCGGCGCCATTCTGGCCCTGGCCCAGGTGGTGTTCCTGGTCTTCGTGTTCCGGCCGCTGGGCCGGGTCGCGGGCGACGTCGCGCGGGTCGAATCGGGCCAGGCGGAGCGGCTGGACGGGCGCTATCCTCGCGAGCTGGATCCGTTGGTGCGCAACGTGAACCGCCTGCTGGACACCGAGCAATCCAATCAGCAGCGCATCCGCAACGCGCTGGATTCACTGGCCCACAGCCTGAAAACGCCGCTGGCGGTGATCCAGGCGTCCTTGCCGCCGCAAGACGGCGCGGCCGAGAGTTCCGCGCAGAACGCGGTGGACGAAATGCGCCGGCTGATCGCGACCCGCCTGGAACGGGCCGGCTCGACGGCGCGGCGGACGCTGTCCGAGCCCGTGCCGGTCGCGCCGCAATTGCAACGCGTGCTGGATTCGCTGCAAAAGGTTCATTCTCGCCGATTGATAAAGGCGGAGGTCAAACTGCAAGACGAGTTGGCGTTTTACGGCGAACAGCGGGATCTGCTGGAGTTGCTGGGCAACCTGCTCGATAACGCATTCAAATACGGCCGAGGCCGTGTGCGCGTGACGGGTGGCGTGGTGGAGCCGGACCGTTCGCGGCCCGGCCTGTGGTTGCGCATCGCGGACGATGGTCCGGGCATCGACCCGGCTCAGTGGTCGCGGCTGGTGCAACGGGGCACGCGGGGCGATGAACGGGTCGAGGGCCACGGTCTCGGGCTCGCCATTGTCACAGAACTCGTCTCGGCCTATGGTGGCCGGATAGAGTTGGCTGTCAGCGAACTGGGCGGCGCCGAGATCCGCGTGACGCTGCCGCCTTTATAGGGCGCCGCATGTGGGAGCGCGCGTTGGGTGCGAGCAAGGCCTGCCGGTAGCGATGCGGCCTCCCGCAGGCACCCGAATACAGATTGCAAAACGATACGGAAATGGCGATTAACAAACCCGACATCAACGCCCTGCTCGACATCATGGCGCGACTGCGCAACCCCGACTCGGGCTGCCCCTGGGACCGGGAGCAGGATTTCTCGAGCATTGCGCCGTACACGATCGAGGAGGCATACGAAGTCGCCGACGCCATCCATCATGGTGACATGGACGAGTTACGGGACGAACTTGGCGACCTGCTGTTCCAGGTCGTGTTCCATGCCCGCATGTCTGAAGAAGCGGGAGCGTTCGATTTTGGCGACGTGGTGGCCGCGGTCTGTGACAAGATGATCCGTCGCCATCCACACGTATTCGGTGATGCCTCGATCGCGGACGCCGAGGCCCAGGCCGATGCCTGGGAGCAGACCAAG